>JBFZFD010000127.1:0-5063 GCA_041306485.1 Opitutia bacterium
CGGCAGGACGAAAATCGCCCACCTGGCTTTAAATTAGTCAGACCTTGACTTTAAATTAGTCAGGTCGAGTCTTTAAATAAGTCAGCCTATGATTCTCTCCCGCCCCATCGAGGAACGGATACGCCGGGACCTGCGCGACACCCGCGTCGTCCTCCTCGCCGGCCCGCGCCAGGCGGGCAAGACCACCTTGGCCAGGAAGATCGCGGGCAGGGACATGAAGTTCCTGACCCTGGACGACCCCACCACCCTCGCGGCCGCGCAGGCCGACCCGGTCGCCTTCCTGCGCGGGCTGGACCGGGCGGTCATCGACGAGGTGCAGCGCGCCCCGGCCCTGCTCGTCGCCCTGAAGCAGTCCGTCGACGAGGACCCGCGCCCGGGCCGCTTCCTGCTGACGGGCTCGGCCAACCTCATGATGCTGCCCAAGGTGGCGGACTCCCTGGCCGGGCGCATGTCGGTCAGCGACCTGCTGCCGCTCTCGGCCGCCGAGATCCACCGTCGCTCGGGAGGCTTCCTGGAAAAGGCCTTCAAAGGCGCGCAACCCGAGGCGGCCAAACCCATGGTCGGCGACGACCTCCGCGACCTTGTGATCGCCGGCGGCTATCCGGAGGCCCGCGCACGCGCAACTTGGCCGCGCCAGCAGGCGTGGTGCCTCGACTATGCCAAGGCGATCGTGGAGCGGGACGTCCGCGAGGTCGCGCAGGTGGACAAGTTCCGCGAACTGCCCCGGATGCTGCGAGCGCTCGCGCACCACTCCGGCCAGCTGGTCAACCACTCCAAGCTCAGCGCCTCGCTCCGACTGACCAGCGTCACCGCCCAGCGCTACACCGGTATCTTCGAGCAGCTCTACCTGCTCAGGCACCTACCCTCGTGGTCCGGTGGCGGGCTGGCCCGGCTGACCCGCACGCCCAAGCTCCACTTCCTCGACTCGGGGTTGCTCGCGGCCCTGCGCGGCGTCACCCCGACCTCGCTCGAGGGCAACCGGACCGAGTTCGGGGCGGTGCTCGAGACGTTCGTCTACTCCGAGCTGCTGAAGCAGGCGGGCTGGGAGGACGGCCGCTTCGAGTTCTCGCACTTCCGCGACAAGGAGCAGCACGAGGTGGACATCGTGATCGAGGACGACACCCGCGGCGTGGTCGGGATCGAGGTCAAGGCCTCGGCCACCGTCACCCCAAGGGACTTCGCGGGCCTGCGCCTGCTGGCCGCCGCTACCGGCAAGCGCTTCCGCTGCGGCATGGTCCTCTACGACGGCAAGGTCACCCTGCCCTTCGGCGAGCGCCTCTGGGCCGCTCCGGTCTCCTCGCTCTGGCAGGGCTGACCCAGCACCCTGCGCGCCCTTATCCGCCTGCCGAACAGGCTTGGGACACGCCGCACCGTTCGGCGGGTCGACAACGGGAGGGGGATTCCGCCCCTGCCCCGCCGGCGCTCAGCGCTGGTGGCGGACGTCCTCGCCGCTGAGGAGGAAGATGACCTGCTCGGCGATGTTCTTGGCATGGTCGCCGATACGCTCGTAGGCCTTGGAGATGAAGATGAGCTCGACGTGCGAGGGGGAGATGCGGGCGGTGTCGCCCGTGCGGCCGAGGAGGGCGACGTAGTTCTCCTTGTTGAGGCGGTCGATCTCCTTGTCGGCCTCGAGGATACCCTTGGCCTTTTCGAGGTCGCCCTCGATGAAGCTGTCCATGGCGGCGCGGAGGGCGGCGGCGGAGAGCCGGCCTTCCTGAGGAACCATGAGGAGGTCCTTGAGGGGGCCGCGGCCGGAGATGGTGAGGGAGCGTCGGGCGATGCCCGAGGCCTCGTCGGCGATGCGCTCGATATCGTGACAGATGTCGCGGGCGCCGAGCAGCAGGCGAACGTCGCCGCCCATCGGCCCGAAGAGGGTGAGGTAGCGCATGATCTCGCGGTCGACGCGCTTCTCAAGGTCGTCCACCCCGTCGTCCATCCCGCGGACCTGGAGGGCGAGGTTGTCGTCACCCTCCTCGAGGGCCTTGAGCGAGAGGCGGGTCATATCGAGCGCGCGCTCGCCCATCAGGACAAGGTCGTCACGGAGCTGGCGGAGATCCTCGTGGAAGTAGCGTTGCATAGTGGAAATGGGGAATGGGGGGCCGGGGGAATAGGAATCAGCCGAAGCGACCCGAGATGTAAGCCTCGGTCTGGGCCTGGGAAGGGTTCATGAAGATCTTCTCAGTGCGATCGGTCTCGATGAGTTTGCCCAAGTAGAAGAAGGCGGTGCGGTCGGAGACGCGAGCGGCCTGCTGCATCGAGTGCGTGACGATGACGATGGTGAACTGGGCCTTGAGCTGGTGGATGAGCTCCTCGATCTTGCCGGTGGCGATGGGGTCGAGGGCCGAGCAAGGCTCGTCCATGAGGATGATCTGGGGCTGGTTGGCGATGGCCCGGGCGATACAGAGACGCTGCATCTGGCCGCCGGAAAGGCCGAGGGCGCTGTCCTGCAGGCGATCTTTGACCTCGTCCCAAAGCGCTGCACGGCGAAGAGACTCTTCGCAGCAGTCATCGAGGGTGTCGCGATCAGAGACACCAGCTACGCGAAGCGAGTAGACAACGTTCTCGTAAATCGACTTGGGGAAAGGGTTGGACTTCTGGAAGACCATGCCGACGCGGCGGCGCAGGGAGATGACCTCGATGGAGGGGTCATAGATGGATTGGCCAGCGACGGTGATGTCACCCGTATGACGGACACCATCGATGAGGTCATTCATCCGGTTGAGGTTGCGCAGGAGGGTCGACTTACCGCAGCCCGAGGGCCCGATAAAGGCGGTCACCTGACGCTCGGGGATATCGAGGCTGATGGCATCGAGTGCCATCTTCTCGGAATACCAGAAGTTGTAGTCACTGATCCGGATGTAATCGGAACGGGCCTCGCCTGGTTGGGGCGATTCAGCCGGGAGGGGGGTCGAAGGGGAGGTCATGGTGTGCTCAGAAGGCGGAGGTTTTGTAGCGCTCGCGGAGACGGTTGCGGATGGCGATGGCGCCGAGGTTAAGGAAAAGAACGAGGAGGAGCAAGAGGAGGGTGGAGGCGAAGACCATCGGCCGGGCGGCATCGGAGTCGGGCGACTGGAAACCTAGGTCGTAGATGTGGAAGCCGAGGTGCATGAACTTGCGGTCGGCGTGCAGGAAGGGGAAATCGCCATCGATGGGAAGGGTGGGAGCCAGCTTGACCACTCCCACAATCATGAGCGGTGCCACCTCGCCAGCACCGCGGGCCATGGCGAGGATGACGCCGGTGAGGATGCCGGGGGCAGAGGCGGGGAGAAGGATCTCGCGGATGGTCTGCCACTTGGATGCTCCGCAGGCGAGCGAGGCCTCGCGCATACCGCGAGGAACGGCGGAGAGACCCTCCTCGGTTGCCACGATGACCACCGGGAGAGTCATCAGTGCAAGGGTGAGTGAGGCCCAGAGTAGGCCACCCGTGCCGAGGACTGGGGTGTTGTTGTTGTAGCGAATCTCGTCAGCGAAGAAGAGCTGATCGAGGCTACCGCCGAGTACATAGACGAAGAAGCCGAGTCCGAAGACGCCGAAGACGATGGAGGGAACGCCGGCGAGGTTGTTCACGCTGATACGCACCATCCGAAGGACTGCGCCTTGCCGGGCGTATTCCCGAAGGTAGATAGCCGCAATGACACCGAAGGGCGTGACGAGCGCGCTCATCAGCACGGTCATGGCGAAGGTGCCGAAGAGAGCCGGTAGGACGCCTCCCTCGGTGTTGGCCTCGCGTGGCTCGGTGGAGACGAACTCCCATGCTCGTGAGGCGGCCAGGGCGAGGTTGCCTCCAAGGCCGAGGCGATTGGGTTCCCAAGCGCGCACGAGCGAGGAGACAGGGAACTCAAGGGGGCGACCGGCACCGTCGGTGCCGGCAAGCACATCGGTAGGGAAGCCCGCGCGCAGGGCCTGAGCCTCGGCGGCGAGGGTCTGGTAGTCGGCCTCGAGCCGGGCGGCCTCGGCCTTGAGGTCGACGTCGGGCGTGCCGAGGTCGGCCGCCTTGCGCAGGGCGATCTTCACCCGCTGTAGCTCGGTGTTGATGCGGCCGATGCGGACCTTCTCAACCTCGTTGAGCCGACCGCGGCGCTCGGCGACCGAGGCGATGAGGGACTCGAGCCGGGTGTGAAAGACGGGGTCCGACGCGGGGATCCGAGCGCCGTCGACGAGCCGTAGCTCAGCGGGGAGGAGGAAGGCGGCGCCGTTCTCATAGCGTTCAAGAGCGAGGGCACCCAAAGGAAGGGAGGTGGACCGGACCGCGGCGGCGTCGACCCAAGCGAAGCTCTGGCCGTTGACCTCGCGGAGCCCGATTTGGTACTGACGCTCTTCCAGCCCAGCAGCGGGAGAGGTGCCGGGCTTGATTCGCTCCTGGATGAGCGGTCCGAGCAGGACGCGCCCATCGGCAAGCTCAGCGCGCTCGATGGGCGCCGGCCAAAAGGCCTTGGTGCCATTGAAGATGATAACGCCAACGAGAGCCGCAACCATGGCGAGGCCAATCACGAGGCCGACGGAGGAGAACCAGACGAAGGCCTCGCCCGCGGGGGGCTTGGCATCCGGGAGATTGGGCACGGGGTCCTTCATGGTTTAGACGACCTTGAAGCGCTCGCGCAGCCGCTGGCGCAGCAGCTCAGCCGCGGTGTTAAGGATGAAGGTCATGAGGAATAGGCAGCAAGCGCCTAGGAAGAGGGCGCGGTAGTGGGTGTGGCCGACGGGCGCCTCGGGTAGCTCGACGGCGATATTGGCGGAGAGCGTGCGCATACCGCTGAAGGGATTCATGTCCATGACCGGCGTGTTACCTGTCGCCATCACGACGATCATGGTCTCACCCACGGCGCGCCCGAAGCCAATCATCACCGCTGAGAAGATTCCGGCCAGGGCGGTGGGTACCACCACCCTCCAGACGGTCTGCCAGCGGCTGGCGCCAAGGGCAAGAGAGCCGGAGAAGAGCGTGGAGGGCACGTTGGAGAGGGCGTCCTCGGCAATGGTGAAGATGACGGGGATAACCGCGAAGCCCATGACGAATCCGACCACGAGGGAATTACGGGCATCGTAAGACATGCCGGTGGCGAGCC
>JBFZFD010000128.1:0-25233 GCA_041306485.1 Opitutia bacterium
GGTAACCGTTCAGGTCGAGGAGCGAAAGCCCTCCCCGGATCCGGTGGCTCAACCTGGCATCACCCCAGGCACTACCACCAGAGATGACACTGCTCCTGGCCCAGTTTCCCTGCCTGCAAAGCCCCCCGCAGGTCTTGGTATTCCTCTCCCAGCTCAACCCGCTCCCTCCGCGAATCTTCCGACGACGCCGGCTGTCCCCACCCTAGGGATCTTTGGTCGTGAATCCCCTGTCTCGACCAAGCCCGCCCCCGCTCTTCCCCTCCTCGATGCAGCCGCCGATTCCACCAAGCCTAGCCAAGGTTTCTCCCTCCTTGGCGACGCCTCGGAATCGGACCGCACAACCCTGGGCCGTTCTCCCTCACTAGGTTTGTCCGAGACTCCCAACACCCGCGACCGAGGTATCTCCCCTAGTCTCGCCGTGCCTGCCGCTCCCTCCGCCGAGCCCCGGCAGGGCTTGATTCGACTCACACCCGCCACCGAACCCGGTTCCGTTGACGGCACCCCGCGCGCCCCTTCGCTTGGCCTCATCGATGGCAATGCATCTTCCGGGGCACCGAAGCGCGTGCCGAAGCTCGCTGACCCCGCGCCGCCCAAGGCCCAGGTTGATTCCCTCTCGCCCGTGCCCCAACTCTCGATTCCGGCTCAGCGCCCGGGTGTCGGCGCCGCCGGATCAGCGCCACTGCCTTCGCCTGAAATACAGAGCCCTGCGAGAGCTCCGGTGCGTTCGGAAGGGGAAGCCAGCCTGCGGCTTCCTGGCCTAAACACGCCTGCCGCCTCCGTGAGCAAGGCCACGTCCTCCAACGCCCTAGGGCTTTCACCCACCCCGGCTACGGTTCCCGTTGCCGGGATCAACCCTCCCCTGCCGCTCCCTAAAACTGGGCCAGGCACATCTGCGCCGAAGGCTCCCACGGGTTCCAGGCCCGCCGCGGGCACCGCTGCCCCTCTCACCGTCAATGAATCCGTCAAGGGCACGAGCGTGGTTCCTGTGACGCGTTCTGGTTCAGCCCTCACACCTCCTGCGGTGGCAGAAGTGCCAACAGATTCCCCCGTCGACTCCGTCATCCTGGATAAGTCATCGCGCGCCTTGAACGATGCGGATGCCGCGCGCCGCCGCCTTGAGGTTCTGCGCGAGGAGATGCGCGGCTATGAGTTCGAGGCCGAGCAGTTGCGTGCCCTCCTGCGCCGGGTGCTCGGTCTTGATGAGCCCACCTCGAGTCCAGTGATCGAGCCCGATCCTGGAGCGCCAGTTCGCCTCAACGACGACGGCGAGTGACGGGTTCTTGGGCGGGTGGCACCTTGGCATCCCTCAACTCTCGCGCAAGCTGGGCAATCCGCTGTCGTCCGCAGCTGAGGGCTGCCCACTCCAGGTTGGCAAGTCCTGCCGGGAGGTGGGCGAGGAAGTCCTCTCGTCCACCGTTGCGGCCAAGGTTGGCATAGGCCCCGCAAGCCTGCAGCAAGCGCTGGGTCGCCGCGGTGTTGAGTAACTGGGAGAAGGCGTCACTGGACCCCTTCCATCCAGAAGCCTCGCGCGCCGTCTCCTCTAGCTCGACCCACCACAGCTGGCGGTCGTCGCGCGTGAGATAGGGATCGAGGATGAGCGAAGCGTAATCGTAAGCCGCACATCCCGCGCGCATGCCCTGGAAGTCGATCATCCAAGCTTGGCCATCACGCATCAGGATGTTCTGGGACTGCAAGTCGCGGTGCACAGCGACGAGGGGCTGCTTGAGTAGCTCTTGGGCTAGTGACGCCATTTCGTCGGCCACGCCGCGGTCAAGCCTTCGTCCGCCGAGGGTATGCTCGCAGAAGTAGTCGCGCTCCCAGCGATAGAGGGCGGCATCGAAGGGGGGCTGCAGTGCAATGCCCGCCTTAGCTGCGGCCTCCAGACCTCCTTGGTGCAGGCGCGCGGCTTGGTCGATGGCGGAGGCATAGGCCTTCGCGGGGAATTCTGCGCCGCGCGTGGCAGAGAGCAAATCTTGGTCTCCTAGGTCCTCCAGGAGGAGGGCGCGCCCGCTAGGGTCCTCTGCGAGGATA
The DNA here is from genome assembly GCA_041306485.1 of Opitutia bacterium. GTDB lineage: Bacteria > Verrucomicrobiota > Verrucomicrobiia > Opitutales > UBA953 > UBA8828. The sequence continues at coordinate 2,032 of JBFZFD010000128.1, forward strand.
CGGGGCACGTTGAGGCCAAGCCCTTCTGCTCCCAAGGCACGTGCAAGAGCAGCATAACTGCGGTTCTCCGGCCGAGTGCCGTCTTCGAGGCAAAGCACGGCAGGTCCGTGGGTAGCAGATTCCGTCCGCGCGAAACGTCGGGCCGAACCCCCGCGCAGGATTTCACCGCCAGTACGCAAGGTCGCGCCGAGGCGGCTGGCCGCCTCCTCGGGAGTCAGGATCTCGGGAAATTTCGCCTGCGCGGCAGCGTAGGCCTCCGGCGTACCAATGTCCTCCCAGCCCGCGGAGCGGTCCAGGCTGCCACGGATACTCCCAGGGCTAGCGGTGATTCTCCGGAGGAATTCCTCGACCAGCGATTCCGCTCGCGCTGGTACGGACTTGGCGAAGGCGCTAGTGACGAGGCAGATGCCGGTGAACTGGAATGCGGGGTCGGTGGCGCCCAGGCGATCACGCAGGTCGGTGACGGCTCCATCGTCGGCCACGCGCACATTGGCGTTGGGGCCTTCCGAACGGAGTAGCAGAGTCGCTTCGGCTCCCCCCGCGAGATGGTCTGCAAGCAACTCGCCGAGGTCTGGCTGGGCGAGGATGTCCCCGTTCCAGATGAGCAGGTGGGTGTCGGACTCTCCGAGGAGCCCGGCGATGTTCGCTAGGCCTCCTCCGGTATCGAGTAGCTCCACCTCATGGACCAGCTCCACCGGGATGCCGCGATACTTTCCCTCGGGGAAGGCTGCCGCCCAGGCCTCTGGTCGATGGTGTGTGTTGATGAGGAAACGGCCGATGCCGGCATCCACCAGCTGGTCCATCGCGCGAAGAATCAGTGGCCGGCCGCCCACGGGGAGCAGAGGCTTGGGAGTCTGGTCGGTAAGTGGACGCAGCCTCGTGCCGAGCCCGGCACCGAGGAGGAAGGCAGTGCGAGGGAACTCAGGCATGGGAACAGCGGGGGCAGACGCCCTGGATCTCGAGGACATGAGAGAGGTCGCTGAAGCCGCGAGCGCGTGCGGCGGCTTCGACCGCGCTAGCGTCGCAGTCGGCCAGCCGCTCGATGGCGCCGCAGCGTCGGCAAACCACGTGGTGATGGTGGTGGCCCGAGACGGTCAGGGCATAGAGGGCTCGGCCCTTCTCGAGGGGGTGACGTTGCACCACGCCCGCGGTCTCGAAAGCCTCGAGGCTACGGTAGAGTGTGACCCGGTCCGCCTTCTCTTGGCCGATGCGACGGTGAATCTCCTCCACCGAAATCGGCAGTTTGGCCGAGGCGAGGATCCGAACGAGCGACTTGCGCGCCTCGGTCACCCGCAGGCCGGAGGCCCTGGCTAGCTCGAGGGCCCGCTGGGCGCGCTCAGGACCACCCGACCCGCAGCAGTCGATTCCTGGGTGATGGTGGCCAGCGGACATGCCTTGGTTGAAGGCATTGGCGGCCTGGGAGCAAACCTTCTCCGTCGGCCGTGCTCTGCCAGAGGCTTGCCACCGGGGGCAGGGCAGGGTTGTCTCCGCGCATGACGGATGACCCGCCCAGCGTCTCCCCCACCGGCACCTCTGTCGGGCTGGTGACGCCTGTCGACGTCACCTTCCCCGCCCCCTTCCCCCTCGAGCTCGGCGGCGAGCTTCCGGGCATCACACTGCGCTACGAGACCTATGGCCGTCTCAATGCGGATCGCTCCAATGCCGTGCTCATCCTGCATGCTCTCAGCGGCGATCACCACGTCGCCGGCCGGCACTCGCCCGCGGACGCCAAACCCGGCTGGTGGGACGCCTTCGTCGGGCCAGGCAAGATGGTAGACACCGACCGCTACCTTGTCATCGGCGTCAATAGCCTCGGTGGTTGCCGTGGTTCGACCGGACCCCTTTCCACTGACCCGCGCACGGGTGAAGCCTTCGGCGGGAGTTTCCCTGAAATCACCTTCCGTGATATCGTGTGCGCGCAGCTGCTCCTCGTCCGTCATCTCGGCATCCAGCGCCTCCATGCCGTCGTCGGGGGCTCAACCGGCGGCATGCAGGCCTTGCTCTGGGCCGCCGATCATCCCGCCTCCGTCGACCGGGTGGTCGCCCTCGCCTGCGCTCTTACGCAGACATCGCAAGCGCTCGCCCTTGGGGCTGTCGCTCGCTTCGCCGTGCTCGCCGATCCTCGCTGGAAGGGCGGACATTACCAAGCGGGCGAGGGTCCTGAGGATGGCTTAGCCGTTGCTCGCATGGTTGGGCACGTCTCCTACCTCTCGCCGGCTGCCCTCGCGAGGAAGTTTGGCCGGGAGACCGTCGCCGGCAGCGCCCCCGGAGACCCTGTACATTGGCAGGTCGAGAGCTACCTGCGTCACCAAGGCGATGCCTTTGTGCGGCGCTTCGACGCCAACAGTTTGGTGCGTCTCACGCGTGCGGTCGACCGCTTCGACCTGGCCACCCGCGCCGCAGCGGGCGAACTCCGCCGTCCCGACAGCCCTGCCGTCTTGGCCGTTGGGTTCTCCACCGACGGTCTCTACCCGCCAGCGGAGACCCGCGCCATCGCTGCCGCGGCTGGCTCCCGTGGTTCGCATCTCGAGATCGAGACCGACGCTGGTCACGATGGATTCCTGTTGCCCGCCGACGCCCTCTTCACCCGCGTTCGCGACTTCTTAGCCTGACCTCAGAGTTGGTTGGCAACCAACCGGGCCATCTTCTCCATAAGCCGCTCATCCCAGCGCTGGGTACGATGGGCACGCGCAGGATCGTACCGACGTGATTCCTTGGCGAGCCCTTCGACATGCCTTCCGAGTTCCACCATCACGCCCTCGTCCTCGATCAGGGCGCCCACCTCGTAGTTCAGGAAGAGCGAGCGCCGGTCGAGGTTGGCTGAGCCCACCAGTGCCGCCCGTCCGTCGATCAGCGTGATTTTGGCGTGGAGCACGCCGGGACCATGCAGCAATACCTTGGCGCCAGCGGCGTGTAAGCTGCGAAGCGGGGAGCGTCGCGCGAAGTCGGTGATGGGATGGTCGCTCCGGCGCGGGAGGATAAGGCGCACCGCCACGCCGGCTCGTGCCTTCTCCCTGAGGAGTTCAAGCAGTTCATCGTCAGGGATGAAGTAGGGCGTGACTAGGTCAATCGAACGTGTCGCTGAGCGTAGCTCGCGTACCAGCAAGGCCCGCAAGGGGTCTCCCGCCGTGTCCGGACCGGAGTCGATCACACTGACCCGTGCCTCTCCTTTCTCAGGCGGAAGCTCGGCGAGGATAGTGCGATGGACCTCTGGCTCGGTCCCTGTGGCCTGGCACCAGTCGGTGAGGAAGATATGCTCGAGGCTGGCGGCGGCTGGACCCTCGATGAGGAAGGAGGCGTCGCGGAACCTCTGGCGACCAGGGTTCGAGCCGATGTAACGCCCGCCGAGATTCTGCCCTCCGATGAGGGCGACGGTCCCATCGAAGACGGCGATCTTGCGGTGATTGCGCCAGTTGGCCGACCCACTCCCGCGTAAGGAGAAAACCGGGTTGAAGCGCACGAGTTCTCCCCCGGCCTTGCGCAGTCGTGCTCCTGCAATCCAGGGAAGGAAGCGGCTACCCACCGCGTCGACGAGCAAGCGAACCTCCACCCCCTCCCGGGCTCGGTCGGCCAGCAGCCGGAGAATCCCCTTACCGACCCTGTCATGGGAGAGAATGTAGGTGCCGATGGAGATGCGTCGCCGGGCACCTAGGATTCCGCGCACCAAGGCCTCATGGGCTTGGATGCCGTCCCGGTCGAGCAGGCAGGTCACTTGGTTGGTCGTCGCACCGCCGTCTGGCGCGAGTGCTTCGGAGAGGGCGCGGAGTCTGCAGCGATTGGCTGCGAGGCGTTGGTGCTTTCTCCGCCCGAAGATTGCCTCGAGGCGGAGTGCCACGAGGGCGAGGGTGAGCGCTAGCACGGTCTGCCAGGAGGTCAGGTCGGGCAGGCCCTGTGACATTCCTCCCATCCTGCTTACGGCCCCCGGGGGCACAAGGGCGCAAAAAAAGACCCCGGCTCGCGCCGGGGTCTCGTTGGAAGGCGCGATGGCCTCAGTTGCCTGCCTTGTCGAGCAGGTCGCCGAGGCTGTTGAAGTCGCCGCCCGAGGAGAACGAGCCACTCGAGGTCGAAGAGCCACTGGTCGGCGCGGGGCCGGTCGAGGGCTGCTTGATCCTGTCGTAGCTGCTGATTTCCGCGGCGAGGCGGTCGGCATCGTAGGCCGCGGCCTTGATGGAGAGACCAATCCGGCGCTCTTCCTTGTCGATCTTGATCACGCGGGCCTCGACCTCTTGGTTGACCTTGAGGACGTCCTTCACGTTTTCGACGCGATCCTCGGAGATCTGGGAGATATGGACCAGGCCATCGATGTCGTCGGACAGCTCGATGAAGGCGCCGAAGTTGGCGATCTTCGAGACCTTGCCCTTGACCAAGTCGCCCACCTTGTAGGTGCGGTCGATGACGGACCAAGGGTCCTCCATCGTCTGCTTAAGCCCGAGGGAGATGCGCTGCTGGTCGACATCTACGTCGAGCACCAGTGCGTCGACCTCGTCGCCCTTCTTCAGGTGGTCGCCAGGGTTGGTGATGCGGCGAGTCCAGCTCATGTCGGAGACGTGGACCATGCCATCGATGCCCTCGGCCAACTCGACGAAGGCGCCGTAGTTGGTGAGATTGCGGACCTTGCCGCGGACGCGTGCGCCCACGGGGTAGTTGTGGCGGACCATCTCCCAGGGATTGGCCTCGAGCTGGCGCATGCCGAGCGAGATCTTCTGCTCCTGGGTGTTGACCGCGAGGACGATGGCCTCGACTTCCTGACCGACCTTGAGGAGGTCGGAAGGCTTCTGGATGCGCTTCGTCCAAGATAGTTCGGAGACGTGGACGAGACCCTCGACGCCCGGCTCGAGCTCGATGAAGGCACCGTAGGCCACGAGGTTGACGACCTTGCCGCTGACCTTGCCACCGGCAGGGAAGCGGCGTTCGATGCCCTCCCAGGGATTGGACTGGGTCTGCTTGAGGCCGAGCGAGACGCGCTCACGGTCGCGATCCACTTCGATGACCATGACGGAAAGCTCCTCGCCCACCTTGACCACTTCGCTGGGATGGCCGATGCGGCCCCAGCTCATGTCGGTGACGTGCAGCAGGCCGTCGAGGCCGTCGAGGTCGACGAACGCACCGTAGTCGGTGATGTTCTTGACCACGCCGCGACGGATGGTACCGGGCTTGACGTCCTCGAGCAGTAGGCGGCGCTTCTCGCCACGCTGTTCCTCGATGAGCTCGCGGCGCGAGACCACGATGTTCTTCTTGTCCTTGTTGATCTTGATGATCTTGAAGTCGTAGGTCTGGCCGACGTAGGCATCCAGGTTCTTGGGCTGGATAACGTCGATCTGCGACGAGGGCATGAAGGCGTCGACGCCGACGGAGACGATGAGGCCACCCTTGACCTTGGCCTTGACGCGGCCTTGGACGATGGAGCCTTCGGTGCAGTTGGCCTCGATGCTCTCCCAGCGACGGATCTGCTGGGCGCGATCATACGAGACGAGGGGCGTGCCCTCCTTGGTTTCAAGGCGCTCGAGGTAGACCTCGAGGTCTTGACCGACCTGGATTTCGCCGAGGTCGGGGAACTCGGAATGGGGGATGAAGCCCTCGGACTTGCCGCCGATGTCGACGACCACGGAATCCTTGCGGATTTCCATGACCTTGCCCTTGACGACGGAGTGGGCCTTGAGCGCGCCGAAACCTGATTCGGCGAGCAGTTTTTCCATGATGCTCATGTTGTTTTCTTTTTTTGGGTCCCGGTCGTCGCGTGGACGGGTCCGGGGTTTGGTTGGTGGTGAACGTTCCTCGTGGAAAATTCCCTAGCGAGAGCTAGGGGCCAAGAGGAAAGCCGAGAAAGCCTGCCCGGACCGGGGCTGGCAAGGGCAAAATCCCTCAGGGTCCGGCTTCCTTATCGAGGGCCTCCCGCCTTACAGGGTCTTCCCTCAGGCGCTCCCTAAGGAGGGCATAGAGCTCCCCGGCCTCGGTCTTACGGCCAGCCTTGGCCAGGAATCGGGCGGCCTCGAGGACCAGGCCGCTGTCCTCCGACATCAGGGCCGGGATCGCCCGGTTGGGCCAATTGAAGGACCTGCTTGCCCCCTCGCGCTGGCGAGCAAACTCCAGTAGGGCAGCTAGGCAGGGGCTGCGCTGGAGTCCAGTGACCAGCAAGGCCTCGCGGATCTCTGGCTCGACCTGCTCTAGGCTTGCCGCTCTTAGGTAGGGGTAGGCCGACCAAGCATCGGCGGGGTGTCGACGGGGGTCCAGTTGCTCATGCAGGGGCACCAAGAAGGGTCGGTAGAAAGGATCGCCCACGATCAAGCCCATCCAGCTGGTCGCTGGCGTGGCCGCCCAGGCAGCTTCCCCCGCCGTCATCCCCCTGGCTAGCCCAGCCAGGACGATGTCCGGTCGGATGCTAAGCCCGAGGTAGGGCTCGGCCGCGTTACCGAAGGTCAGCGCCGCACCCTTCTCCACCAAAGCGCCGGTCCAACCTCGCTTGCCATCACGCAACTCCACGCCGGAGAAGCTATGCAGGTGAAAGCCGATGGCGCCCGGTGCTAGGCGAGCTGAGGTCTCCGCTAACTTGCCCTTCGGCACTGCCTCGTACCACCCGAAGTAAAGCGCGGGCGCGTCGAACCGTGCCTCTACATTCAGCGGCGCACGCGTGGTCTCGACCGTGGTCGGGAAGCCGAGCGCGCGGCACTGCTTCTCAACCTGCTCCAACCAGAGGTCGCCCTCGCGGTAGGGGCCGCCGCGGTCGACATAGGCCCGCCCTCTTAGTCCGCGTTCCTCTGCGAGGCGAGCGCCAGCCAAGGCTTGGCGGACGGCGACGATGCTGGGCCCGTCGAGCCGGGCGGTCCGGAAGTGTCGGCGAGCCGTCGCATCCTCCTGCTCCTTCCCAAACCAAGGGTTGGGTTGATGTCCCCTAGGATCTCCATCGGCTAGGGCAAGTAGGGCCAGCTCGCTGTCGACCGAGGCTGACTCCGAGGCGGGCGAGGGCCCTGGCACCTTACCGTCGGTCCCCGGCTCGCGGCGAATGAGCCAAGGCAAACCGTGGCAGAGAATAATCCAGCGTGCGCGAGGATCGCCCTCTGCGATAAAAGGAATGCGCCCACGCGAGTCGGGCGGGCCGGAGAGTTTGCCCGCCACCAGCCCACGCCGTGCCAGCTCTGCGCGCAGGGGATTGAGGATGAGGCGCGAGTAATCCGCCCAGCTCACTGTTGCCTTGGCTGATGCAGGAATTTTCAGCAGCACGACGTTGGCCTCGGGGATAGCACGCGAGCGTGCGTAATCGCGGGCTAGGGCCGAAGAGGCTTCATCGCTTGACGAGCCGACCACCACCACGGTGGCGGGGTCGATGGCTGCGCCCGCCGGGGTGGCGAGCAGCAGGAGGAGGGCCGCGACGAGGGGCATCTCAGTATACTGCCCGCGCAGGGGGCGCGAGGGAAGCGCAAGAAGCGCGCTTGCCCGCTAAGGGCTGGTCGCAATCCTCGCCAGCCATGACCTGGTTTCTCGTCGCGCTTGGCGGTGCCCTTGGTAGCCTTGGGCGCCACGGCTTAGGACTCGTGCTCGCTGGAGTTGCCCCTGCCGGCACCCTCGCCGCGAATATCCTCGGCTGCGGTCTCATCGGTTACCTCCATGCTAGGCTCGGCGCCGATACCTCTCGCGCCCTCCTGATGACGGGCTTCTGCGGTGGCTTCACCACCTGGTCGGCCTTTGGGCTCGAGACATACGGCCTGCTGGGCGAGGGGCGACTCGCGGCCGCGGCCGGCTATGCCGTCCTGACGCTCGTCCTCGGCCTCGGCGCAGTCGCTGCCGGCTGGCACCTCGGCCGCTGATCAGCGGGGCAGGGCGGCGGCGTAGGCGATGATGCCCTCGGCGATGGCCTGGGCGATGCGTTCGCGATGCGATTCCTTTGAAAGGTTGATGGCCTCGGCCCGGTTGGAGAGGAAGCCGGCCTCGATGAGGATGCCGGGGCAAGTCAGGTCGGTCAGGACGGTGAAGCGGCTGCGCTTGACCCCGCGGTCGGTGCTACGCAGGGCGGTGATCAGCGAGCGATGTACGGCATGGGCTGCGCGAACGTTCAGTGCGTCGAAGCGGTTGCCAGGCTCGACCCGGGTAGTCCCACGGTTGGAGGGGTCGTGGGTGGAGAACTGCCCCGCGGGGGTGAGGCAGAAAGTCTCCGCACCCGAGGCCGAGGTCGCCGCGGCCGCATTGTAGTGGATGCTCACGAAAAGGTCAGCCTTCACTTTATTGGCATGGGCCGTGCGGTCCTTGAGATCGATGAAGACATCGCGGTCGCGCGTCATCAGCACCTCGAAGCCGGCCGCCCGCAGTCGCACGGCCACCCTCCGGGCGGTGTCGAGGTTGAGCTCCTTCTCGCTGAGCTGGAACGCGCGGTTATGGAAGCCTGGGTCCTTACCGCCGTGGCCGGGATCCAGCAGAATGCGGGTCGGTCGGCGTGCCTCGGGCGGCGGACCCCAGAGCAAGGGGACGAGGACTTTATCGTAGTCGGCGCGGCGGATGGATAGGCGCTGGAGTGCTGGACCGACCCGTGGGCGCTGCGTCCGCAGTACCATGGGCTCGCTGAGCAGCACCTTTACGCCATCGACCAGCAGGTGGTCGCGGTCGCGCTCCGCCAGCACTGCGTTGGGCGCAGGCTGGGCGCGGCTAAAGGACTCCACTCCCTCGCGATCCGGACGCGGGGAAGCGAAGCCCAGACGGGCCATCGAGTCCCCTAGCCAAACCTCTGATGCAGGGAGTGCGGCTGCCAGCAGGACGAGGACGCCAGCGGCGACCCGCATGGCTTAGGATTCCTCCGCCTCTTCGGGCTCGGCCGAGTCGTCTTCGAGGTCCTCGCCGCCGGGCTCGGCGTTGTGCACTAGCTTACGCCGGTTCTGCTGGAGGGGGGTGAGGCCAATGACAATGCTGCGGCCGACCCGCTTGGGCTGGTTGTCGGCGGTGCAGACGTTGGTCAATTCACGGATGACGCGCTTGACCATCTCGACGCCGATCTCGGCGTGCTCGAGCTCACGGTAGCGATACTGGAGCACGAGCTTCACCTTGTGGCCGTGGTAGAGGAAGTTCTCGCCGCGTCGCACCTTGATCATGAGGTCGTGCTCATCGATGCGCGGGCGCAGCTTGAGCTCCTTCATCTTCGCCGTGTGCTTCTGGTGCTTCGACTTCTTGGCCTCTTCGTAGAGGTACTTGCCAACCTCAATCAGTTTGCAAACTGGGGGCTGGGCGGTGGCGGCAATCTCGATCAGGTCGACGCCGTACTCGCGGGCCAGGGCGAGGGCTCGCTCGGTCGGCATGATGCCCAGCATCTCACCCTTGGCGGTGACCACGCGGACCTCAGGGACCTTGATGCGGTCATTGCGCTTGGGCCCGCGGTCCTCCTTGTCGCGCCTGAAATTACCTCTTTGTGCGTTGGGTTTGGGCCGGGGGCCGCTCGGTCGAAAGGGCAATGACATCAGGTGCTGCTGGGTGGTGGGATTCCATTAACTATTCCACCAAACCACGTTGATACAAGCAAGAATCGGGACCTAGCAGCCGGGCCTGGACTAGATCGTCGCCAGGGCATCGAGCACCTGCCGCCCATGGGCAGCGGCTTCGACCTTCGGGATCACCGCCCGGAGGGTGCCCGCGGCGTCGAGCACGTAGGCCGCCCGGGCCGGGCCAATGTATTTCTTACCGTACATCGACTTTTCCACCAGCGCGTCCAACGCCCGGGAGAAGAGGTCTTCGGGGTCGGCCACCAGGGTGTAACTGTAGCCGTGCTTGACCGCGTACTTGGCGTGCGAGCCGCAGCTATCCCGGGAGACGCCGATGATGCGATAACCCGCCTTGAGAATTGCCTTCTCGGCCTTACCCAGCTCGGCCGACTGCCGGTCGCAGGCCGAGGTATTGTTACGCATCCAGACCGATACCACGGTCGGACCTTCCAGAAGATGGGCGAAGAGGGTGCGGACCGGCTTGCCGTCGACCAAGGCATCGACCTCAAAACGCAGTTTCGGCTTCTTTCCAGGGGTGAGCATGGCAGGGTAGGTGAGGGTGGGGGTAGCCCCATGGGATAGGGACAAATTGACCTTCCGCAACCCCCGGCCTCCCTTGGACCGACTTCTCCATCCCCTTTGCCCATCCCCAAGCCTTGTCCTCTCCTTTCCGCCCCTTTTCCCTTTACAACGAGGGCACGCCTCCCTTTCTTCCGACCTTTCCGTCATGCAAAAGACCCGCAAGTCCATCTCCAAGCGCTTCAAGGTGACCGGGACCGGCAAGGTCATGCGCCGTTCCCCCAACACCCGCCACCTTCTCTCCTCCAAGTCCCGCAAGCAGCGTCGTCGCGCCAACAAGTCGAAGCGCGTCGATTCCGGCCTCGAGAAGAAGATGAAGATCTCCATGCCGTTCGCCTAAGGCGAGCTGCCCACTCTATCGGCCAGGCGGGTGACAACCCCAGGCGACCCGCCGGCCAACCAGAAACCCAAACCAACCCAAGACCAACATGCCTCGCGTCACCAACGCACCCTACACCAAGGCCCGCCGCAAGCGGACGCTGAAGAAAGCCAAAGGCTACTTCGGTAGCAAATCGCGCCTCTACCTCCATGCCATGGAGGCGGTCATGCGCGCACAGAAGTTCGCTTATCGCGACCGTCGCGAAAAGAAGACCGACTTCCGTCAGCTCTGGATTGTCCGCCTCAACGCGGCCTGCCGTCCCCTCGGCATCTCCTACAGCCGGCTCATCGCCGGTCTGAAGCTGGCGAACATCGTCATCGACCGCAAGAACCTCAGCGAGCTCGCCATTCATGACGCGCCCGCCTTCGAGGCGATCGTGGCGAAGGCGAAGGCCTCGCTGGCCTGACGCCCTCGCGGCGCCCCGAGCCGCGGCGAGGCCCCGTCCATGACGGGTCCTTGCCTCGTGCTTTCGCTTGCCGCCCCCGCCGCCCCGTCGCTTGATGGCTGACATGCAGGAGCAGCTCGACCGCGCCCTTTCCGAGGCTGAGCAGGCCGCTCTGGGCGTGCGCGCCCGTGCAGACCTCGAAGTCCTTAAGGCTAAGTTGGTCGGCCCCAATGGTGCCCTCACGGCCGTGTCCAAGAGCATGGCCGCCCTTCCTAAGGAACAGCGCCCGGAGGCGGGCAAGCTGGTCAACGCCGCCCGCCAGCGCGCCGAGGCACTCCTCGCTGCCGTGCTCGCGCGGGTCGAGGAAGCTGAGCTCGCCGCCGCGCTCGGCCCGCCGGTCGACCCGACGCTACCCAGCCCCGACGTCCCAGCCGGAGTCCTCCATCCGCTGACGCGTACCCGCGAGCGCGTCCTCACCACCTTCCGTAAGCTCGGCTTCGTCACCGCCGAGGGTCCCGAAGTCGAGACCGAGTGGCACTGCTTCGACGCGCTCAACACCCCCGCCGACCACCCTGCACGCGACATGCAGGACACTCTCTACCTGCCCGCCACCTTCCGCTCGGCCGACGCCCCGCGCAAGGGTGACGAAGCACTCCTCCTGCGTACCCACACCTCGAGCGTGCAAATCCGGACGATGCTCTCGCGCAAGCCGCCCCTGCGTATCGTCGCCCCGGGTCGGTGCTTCCGACGCGACGCGGTCGACGCCACCCACTCCGCCAACTTCCACCAAGTCGAGGGACTCTGGGTTGACCGCTCCGTCACCCTCGCCGACCTGCGCGGTGTGCTCGACTTCTTCGTGCGCGAAACCTTCGGGCCCGGAGTCGAGACCCGACTGCGTCCCTCCTTCTTCCCCTTCACCGAGCCAAGCTTCGAGATGGATATCCGCTCGCCCGACCTCGGACGCCTCTCCGGCCGCTGGCTCGAGGTGCTTGGTTGCGGCTTGGTCGATCCCAAGGTGCTCGCTGCCTGTGACCTCGATCCGAACGAGTGGTCTGGCCTCGCCTTCGGCCTCGGCCTTGAGCGCATCGCCATGCTCGTGCACGGCATCGACGACATCCGTCCCTTCTACGCCAACGACCTCCGCTTCCTGCGGCAGTTCGCCTGAACCATGCGCGTCTCCCTCCAGTCGCTCGCCCGCCACGTTGACCTCGGCGAGACCACCACCGAGAGGCTCGTTGAGCTACTGCCCATGCTCGGCCTTGAGGTGGAGTCTGTTTCCGCCCATGGCCTCGGTCCCATTCCGGGCGTGGTAGTCGGCGAGATCAGCTCCTTCGAGAAGCATCCCAAGGCCGACCGACTCAGCGTCTGCCGGGTGGACGTCGGCGACGGGTCCCCCCGTCAAATCGTCTGCGGCGCGCGTAACTTCAAGGCCGGCGACCGCGTCCCCGTCGCGCTGCCTGGTACGCGCCTCCCTGCAGGCATCGAGATCAAGGTCGGCCTGCTCCGTGAAGTGGAGTCGCAGGGCATGCTCTGCTCCGCCACGGAGCTCGGCCTTCCGCCCGGCGAGGATGGCCTGCTCATCCTGACGGATCGCCAGCCGCCCCTCGGCGTAGCCCTGCACACTCTCTTCCCTGAGCCCGACACCGTGCTCGAGGTCAGTGTCACCGCCAACCGCGGTGATTGCCTCGGCCTACGCGGCATTGCTCGCGAGCTCGCCGCCGCTCTCGGGCTCCTGCTCAAACCTCTCGTGCCCGCCTCCGCCCCTGGCGGCGCCGCCCAGCCCACCTCCGCCGACCCTTTCGGTTTCGTGCGCGTCACCTCGCCCACCTGCCCCCTCTACACGCTTCGTGGCTTCCGCGGGGCTAAGGTCGCTCCCTCGCCTGACTGGATGCGGCGCGACCTCGAAGCCGCCGGCCTCCGTCCAGTCAACAACGTGGTCGACATCACCAACTGGGTGATGCTCCAGACCGGGCAGCCCCTCCATGCCTTCGATGCCGCCAAGGTCTCCGGTGGTATCGAGATCCGTTCTGCCCGCGAAGGCGAGCGCTTGGCCCTGCTCGACGGCCGCGAGGTCGTGCTCGATCCCTCCGTCTGCGTTATCGCCGACGCTACTGCGCCACTCGTGGTCGCAGGCGTGATGGGCGGAGCGGCTAGCGGTGTCTCCGCCAGCACCACCGACCTGCTCCTTGAGTCTGCCTGGTTCGCCCCCGGCGACGTACGTCGTGCGGCCCGCCGCCTCGGCGTCTCGACCGATTCCTCGCTGCGCTTCGCGCGTGACGTCGATCCCGCCGGCGTCGAGCTTGCCTCGCGCCTCGCCACCGACCTGCTCGTCGAGCTCGCTGGTGCCGTCCCTACCGGACCCGCCGTGGTCGTCGGCCAGCCGCCCCGTAGCGCGCGCCACATCCACCTTCCCACTGGCTTTGTCGCAGCCAAGCTCGGAGCCCCCGCTTCCGACGCCGATATCTCCGCGGTGCTCGCTGGCATCGGCTTTGCTGTCCAGCCCGCCAAGGGCGGACTGGATGTGACCGTCCCTAGCTTCCGCTCGGACGTCGATCGCCCCATCGACCTCGTCGAGGAATACGTGCGCATCCGCGGTACCGACCAAGTCCCGGTTGGTCGTCCCATCGCGCCCACCCCGGGCGAGCCTGAAGCGCCTGCCGCTGCCTTCGCCCGCGAGGCCTCCCTTCGCCTAGCCGGAGCCGGCTTCAGCGAGTGCTGCCACTACAGCCTCCGTGAGCGCGCCGAGCTGGTCCGTACGCTGGGCGAGGCCGAGGCCGACCGCCTCCTCCTGGAAAATCCTCTCACTGCCGACCAGACTCACCTGAGAGCCTCGCTCCTTCCTGGACTCGCCAGCGCCCTCCAACTCAACCTTTCCGTGCACGCCGAACCCGCTCGACTCTTCGAGACGGGCACGGTCTTCCGTCCCAGCGCCGACGGCCAAGTCCGCGAGTACCTCGCGGTCGCGGTCATCGCCCTCACGGAGCCCGCTCGTCGCTCCTGGCTGGCCCGTGCCCCTCTTGATTTGTTCTCCGCCAAGCGGATCATCACCGACCTCGCCCTTGCGGCCGGCATCGCGGCCTCTCGCCTTTCGTGGTCCGCCACCGCCTCTGGCCTCTGGCAGGGTGGTCATGCCGCTGAGCTCGCTGACCGCGGTCGTGCCGCCTTGGGTGGCTGCGGTCTGCTCGACCTCCGCTGGACTCGCTCGCTCGACATCCGTGGCTCGGTCGTCGCCGCTGAAATTCTCCTGCCGCGCGCCGCCTTTGTCGCCCGAAAGCCCGCCCGACTCGAGGCCTTCAGCCCTCATCCTCCAGTGACGCGTGACATTGCCCTGATCGTCCCCGTTGCGGTCGGCGCGGGCGAGGTCCTGGAGCGCCTTCGCCAGTCCGCTGCCAAGGCAGTGGGCAAGGATATCGCTGTCGAGTCCGTTACCTGCTTCGATGTTTTCTCCGGCGAGGGCCTGCCCGAGGGTTCACGCTCGCTCGCCTTCGAGGTTACCCTGCGCCACGCCAGCCGCTCGCTTGCCGATGCTGAGGTCGCCTCCGCGCTCGACCAAGTCGCCGCCGCCGCCGGCAAATCCGGCTGGACCGTCCGACGCTGAGCCATGTCCCGCGGACTCGACATCGACGCCGTGGCGCGACTCGCCCGCCTCAGCCTCACTCCAGAAGAGCGCCTGCGCTACGCCGAGCAGCTCGCTCAGGTCCTCGGGCACTTCGCCGCCCTTGCCGCCCTTCCCTCTGGTTCCGACGACCCTTCCCTCCGCCCACCCGTTTCTGATGAGACGCTGCGCGCCGATATCCCCGGCCCTACTCTCTCTCCTGAGGATTTCCTCCGCACGGCTCCCGCCTCGCGCGACGGCCAAGTCTCCGTCCCTCGCGTCGTCGACGACGCCTCCTGAACCATGGCCGAGCCCCTCCATCTCCTCGGGGCTACCGAGCTTAGTCGGCGCCTCGCCTCGCGCGACTTGAGCGCGCGCGCCCTCGCCGAGGCGCTTCTCGCGCGTGCCGCGACCCGTCGCTCCCTCGGCGCCTTCAACACCCTCGACGCCGAAGACCTCTTGCGCCAAGCCGACGCCTCCGATGCACGTCGTGCCACTGGCGCTACCCTTGGTCCGCTCGACGGCATCCCCGTCGGTATCAAGGACAACATCGCTGTACGCGGTCAGCCCCTCACTTGTTCCAGTCGGATGCTCGCCGGCTACGTCTCGCCCTACGATAGCGCTGTCGCCGAGCGCCTGCGCGCCGCCGGTGCCCTGCTAATGGGTCGGCTCAACATGGACGAGTTCGCCATGGGCTCCTCTACCGAGACCTCTGCCACCGGTCTCGCCCGCAATCCCTGGGATCCCGAGCGTACACCGGGAGGATCTTCCGGTGGTAGCGCCGCCTGCCTTGCCTCCGGCCAAGCGCCCCTCGCCCTAGGTTCCGACACGGGCGGCTCAATCCGCCAGCCTGCTGCGCACTGCGGGTTGGTTGGCCTCAAGCCCACTTACGGCCTCGTCTCGCGTCACGGCCTGGTCGCCTTCGCTTCTTCGCTCGACCAGATTGGCCCGATGGCGCGCTCGGTCGATGATTGCGAGTTGCTGCTCGGCGTCCTCGCCGGCCCCGACGCGCGCGACATGACCTGCCTCGCTGCCGGCGACCGCACCCCTTCCCCCCTGTCTTCTCATCGTAAACCCCGTCTGGGCGTTCCCCGTGCCCTGCTCGAGGGCGTCGCGCCCGGCGTGCGGCGTGCCTTCGACACCGCCCTCGACTTCTATCGCTCCGAGGGCTGCGAACTGATCGACATCTCCCTGCCCACCGCCGCTCTAGCCGTCCCCGCCTACTACGTCGTCGCTACCGCCGAGGCCTCCTCCAACCTCGCCCGCTACGATGGTATCCGCTACGGCCATCGCGCCGAAGGCGCCGGTGACATCGCTGACCTGATGTCACGCTCCCGCGCCGAGGGCTTCGGTGCCGAGGTCAAGCGTCGCATCCTACTCGGCACTTTCGTGCTCAGTGCCGGTTTCTCCGATGCCTACTACGGCAAGGCCCTCGCCGCCCGCGCCAGCATCCGCGCGGAGTACCTTGAGGCCCTCTCGCGGGTCGACGCCCTTATCACCCCGACCGTGCCCAGCGCCGCCTTCCGCCTAGGCGAGAAGGTGGCCGACCCCCTCCAGATGTACCTGGAGGATCTCTTCACCATCCCCGCCAACCTCGCTGGACTCCCCGCGCTCTCCGTGCCCGCTGGCATGGACGGTGCCCTGCCGGTCGGCATCCATCTCGTCGGCGCGCCCCTCGCGGAGGGGCTCCTCCTCGAGCTCGCCCGCCGGCTCGAGCGCTCTACCGGCCTCGCCCACCGGGTCGCCCAACCATGAGCGACTTGTACGAGGGATGGGAGGTGGTCGTCGGCCTCGAGGTGCATGTCCAGCTTCGCACTGCGGCCAAGGTATTCTCCCCCGCTCCTTGGGGCTTCGGCGCTGAGCCCAACACCCAGATCGACCCGGTCTCGCTCGGCCTCCCTGGCAGCCTTCCCGTGGTCAATCTCGCCGCCCTTGACCAAGCCATCCGGCTTGGGCTGGCGGTCGACGCCGCTATCGCCGAGGTCTGCTCCTGGGATCGCAAGAACTACTTCTACCCGGACAATCCTAAGAACTATCAGCTGACCCAGATGGCCCGTCCGGTGGTCATCGGCGGCTCGTTGGAAATCGAGCTACCTGGTGCCTCGCGCAACGTGATGGGCGAGCATCGCCACATCCGTATCCACCACGCTCACCTCGAGGAGGATGTGGGTAAACTTAGCCACGCCGCGGGTGGATCCCTTGTGGATTACAACCGCGCCGGAGTCCCCTTGCTCGAGATTGTGACTGAGCCCGACCTGCGCTCAGCCGTCGAGGCTGATGCCTTCCTGCGCGCCCTCCATACCCTCGTCACTCAGGCTGGCATCTCCGATGCGGATATGGAGAAGGGCCAGCTACGCTGTGATGCCAACGTCTCACTGCGTCGTCCCGGCGCTCCCCTCGGCACGCGCACCGAGACCAAGAACCTTAATTCTATCTCCGGTGTGCGCGCTGCCATCGAGGCGGAGGTTATACGCCAGGCTCGCGAGCTCGAGGCTGGCCGTACTATCGTCCAGGAGACTCGCGGATGGAACGCGGAGACGGGTCGCGGCTACGTCCTCCGTGACAAGGAGGACGCCCAAGACTACCGCTACTTCCCCGACCCCGACATCCCGCCCGTCGCTATCTCCCGTCAGCGCGTCGAGCGTCTCCGCGCCAGCTTGCCCGAACGTCCCCTTGATCGCCAGCGCCGCTACCTCCTGACGCTCGGCCTGCCTTACACCGTGGCCAGTGTGCTCGTGGCCGACCTCGACCTCGCGCTGTGGTTTGAGGAGGCCGTCGCCTCCCATCCCACCAACCCCATCGGCGTCGCCAACCTCGTCGCCAACGACCTCCTGCGCGAGCTTGCTGCCTCTGGCCAAGCCGACGGTACAGCCCCTGCCTCTCTGGCTTCCTGCCAACTGCGCCCAGCTGGCCTCGCTGAACTAGTTAAGATGACCGATGCCGGTACCCTCTCTAAGCAGCAGGCTCGCGAGGTCCTCGCCGAGATGTTCCGGACCGGACAGGCCGCCGCTGCCATTGTCGCCGCGCGCGGACTGGCACAGAACAACGACACCACCGAACTCGAGCAGGTGGTCCGCGAGGTCGTGGCCGACCCCGCTTTCGCCAAGTCACTCGCCGAGTACCGCGCCGGCAACGCCAAGGCCATCAACGCTCTGAAGGGTCCCATCATGAAGCGCACCCAGGGGAAGGCCAACCCCGCGGTCATCGACGAAATTCTGCGTCGCGTCCTCGGATGAGCACCCCGCACGAGATATCACCTTGGGATGCCGGCCGCCGCGCGGTCTCCGAGGTCATGCTGCCTGCCTCGCTGGTGCTCATGGCCGCGCTCGCCGTCGCCGTGGCTTACTACCAGGTTCCTTCCGTCGGAGTTCTCCTCAACCAGTTGCGGGACATCAGTTGCGAGGGTGGGCTGATCTTCGCCGCTGCCCTCACCGCCATCACCTCGGGCCTCATTCCCTGGCTGCTTCGGATGGCGATGCCATCGCTCCGCCCCGCCCATCCTTGGAAGGACCTCCTTCACAGCATGATCTGGTGGGCGCTCATGGGGGTCGTCGTTGGCAGTTTTTATCGCTTCCTCGACTTTGTCATCGGGGGCGAGGCCTCGTTCGGAGTCGTCGTCCTCAAGGTGGCCTGCGACTGTACCCTCTTCACCATGCTCGTCGGGGCCCCGGCCAACGCTCTCTCCCATCTCTGGAAAGACCTGGGATGGGACACCGCGAAGTTCCGCCGCCATCTCGGACCCGGCTGGTACCGGCGCATCGTGATGCCCAATCTCCTGCCCAACTGGGTAGTATGGATTCCCGGCACCGCTATCTTCTACAGTCTCCCGCTCCACTTGCAGCTTCCCGTAGCCAATGGCATTGGCTGCTGCTGGGCCTTGCTCTGCGTTCGCATCGCCGCCCACTCGGCAAGGGGCGATACCGCATCCCGGGCCCAGGCATGACACGGCTTGTGTCCCGGCCCGCTGACGCCGAGGATACCCTCCTGCGTGCCTGACCTCCTTGGCGAGACGATGCCCGGCGCCGCCGAGGTGGTTCCCCTCGATGGCGGCTCACGGTCCTATACCTACGCAATCCCCCGCTCCCTCCTCCCCACTCTCCGGGTCGGCAACCTCGTCCGTGTGCCCCTGGGCAACCGCATCCGGCTCGGCGTCGTTTGGCGCTGCCCCGCTGACCCGCCTGAGGGCACCAAGCTACGTCCCATCACCAGCCTAGAGCACGAGCAGGCTGTGCTCACCCCTGATGTCTGCCAACTGGCCGAGTGGATGGCGGAATACTACGGCTGCAGTTTCAACTCCGTCCTCGAGACCGTCCTACCCTCCGCTGTACGCACCGGGGTGCGGCCAGTCTTGCGACGCCTCCTCACTCTGGCGCGTAAGCCTACCGACGAAGAACTGGCGACCCTGCGCCGGCGCGCGCCCAAACAGGCCCTGTTGGTCGACTTCCTCGCCGCCCAGACCTCACCCGTCGAGCGCACCAAGGCAGCCGAGGGCCTCGGTATCGGTCAATCCGCAGTCGATGGTCTCCTCGCTAAGGGCATCGCTGCCGAGGAGGCCAAGGTGATCCTGCGTACCGCCTACGACGATCCTTTCGCCGATGCCGAGTCGGTGCCTTCGCTCGGGCCTGTCCTCAACCCGCAGCAAGTGGCCGCGGTTGCTTCCGCTTCGGCGAGTCTCGCGCGCCGCGAGTTCCGCACGCACCTGCTGCACGGTGTCACCGGTTCGGGTAAGACGGAGGTCTACATCTCCCTCATCCGCAAGGTGCTCGAGGAGGGTGGCTCTGCCATCTTCCTCGTGCCCGAGGTCGCGCTCACCCCGCAGACGGTCGGCCGCCTTCGCTCGCGCCTCTCCGACCTTGGCACGCAAGTGGTCGTCTGGCACAGCCACCTCTCGGCGGGTGAGCGTTTCGATGCCTGGCTAGCGATGTCCCTTGGCCAGGCGCGCGTCGTCGTCGGCGCCCGCTCGGCTATCTTCGCGCCTCTTCCTGGGGTGCGACTCATCGTGGTCGACGAGGAACACGAGCCTTCCTTCAAACAGTCGGAGACACCTCTTTACCACGGGCGCGACGTGGCGGTGATGCGCGCGAAGCTCCTCGGGGCGACCTGCGTGTTGGGATCCGCTACACCCTCACTCGAGAGCTGGTCCAACGCCCAAGCGGGTCGCTACACCCTCGACCGTCTGCCCGTGCGCGTGGACGACCGGTCGCTCCCCGCCTTCCGCATCGCCGACATGCGCCGCGAGGCGCTTCATGCTAAGGGTGTCCCGCTACTCTCGCGCGAACTGGTCGATGGCCTGCGCGACCGTCTCGCGCGTGGCGAACAATCCATCCTCTTCCTCAACCGACGCGGGCATTCTCGCGCCCTCGTCTGCCCCTCCTGCGGGATATCCGCCCCCTGCCCGCATTGCAGTGTACCGCTGACCCTCCACCGCACCGACAACACTGTCCGCTGTCACCTCTGCGACCATCGCGCTCCGGCGCCCCAGGTATGCCCTTCCTGCCAGTCCCCCGAGATTCGCTGGAAGGGTCATGGGACCCAGCGGGCCGAGGAGGTGGTTGCCCAGCTCTTCCCTCGTATCCGCATGGCACGGATCGACGCCGACACCATGTCACGCAAGCACCTCTTTCGCCAGGTGCTCTCCGACTTCCGGGCAGGCAAAATCGACCTCCTCCTCGGCACCCAGATGATTGCCAAGGGGCTCGATTTCCCGCGCGTTACCTTGGTGGGCATCCTCGATGCCGACCTCTCCCTGCAGATGCCGGACTTCCGCGCGGCCGAGCGCACTTTCCAACTCCTCACCCAGGTGGCGGGCAGGGCGGGGCGCGGAACGCTCGAGGGCGTTGTTATTGTCCAGACCTTCCAGCCCGCCTCCGACCCCATCCAGTTCGCCAAACGCTGCGACTT
The DNA here is from genome assembly GCA_041306485.1 of Opitutia bacterium. Lineage (GTDB taxonomy): Bacteria > Verrucomicrobiota > Verrucomicrobiia > Opitutales > UBA953 > UBA8828. Next base: position 22,329 of record JBFZFD010000128.1, read on the forward strand.
CGAGGGCTTCGCCGCAGCCGAGCTCGAGAAGCGCAAGGAGTTTGGCTACCCGCCAGGCCGCCACCTCATCCGTCACCTTTTCCGCGGGCGGGATCCGGAGAAGGTCGCCTTCATCGCCGAGCGCTGGGTGCGCGAGGTCGAGCGAGAGCTTCCCGGCATGGCTGAGATTCGCGGCCCTACGGATTGTCCCATCTCCCGCATCCAGGAACTTCACCGCCAGCACGTTTGGTACCTCGTCCCCGCCGTCATGCCCTTCCTTCGTAAGTTGGTGCCCCTCCGCGAGCGCCTGCTGCGAGACGACTCCGTCGTGGACATCCTTGATGTCGATGCCCTGGATTGCGGCTGAGGCCGGCTTGGAAAAGGTGGCGGAGGATGCGGAGGTAGCGGAGGAGATGGAGAAGGGAGGCGAAGGATTCGAAGGATGTGAAGGCAGATACAACGATGCTGGTGACCGGTGGCAGAACCCTGCAGGTTACCTCCTCAGGCGCACTGACTCCCGTGCCCCCTTGCCGCCGTGCCCCTGTGCCCCTTTCCTCCCGTAGGGAGGCGTGCCACCGTGCCCCCAGCCTCCCGCAGGGAGGCCCTTACAGCCACTTCCTCCGGCGGAACCAGAGGATCATGCCGAGGGTGAACATCGCCATCACTCCTAGTACGCCGTAGTAGCCGTAGGGTGTCTCGAGTTCGGGCATGTGCTTGAAGTTCATCCCATAGATACCGACCACGAAGGTCAGCGGGATGAAGATGGACGACATCACGGTGAGCACGCGGACAATCTCGCTCGTCTTTCGCTCCTGCAGCGTGTGGTGGTATTCCTGGAGCTCGTGGAGGATGGCGCGTGCATGCTCGATGCGGTCGCCGGCGCGAATGGCGTGGTCGTAGAGGTCGCGGAAGAACATGTCCATGGTCGGCGGGAGCAGCCCATGTTCGTAGTGTTCGAGCACGCTCACCATGTCCCTTAGTGGCAGGGCGAGACGGCTGAGCCTGACGATGACTCGCTTGAGGCGGTAGACCTCGTCGAGGTCGAGGCCATCGCCGTCGCCCAGAGCCTGCTCCTCGAGGTCGGTCAAGGCGTCCTCAATCTCCTCGGTCTGGGCGAGGAGGCGGTCGACCAGGGTGTCGAGCAGGGCGTAGAGGAGATAGCCCGGGCCCCATTTGCGGATACCGCCCTTGTTCTCGGCGATACGCCGCTCGACTGCGGCGAAGACAGGGTCGTCGGTCTCGTGGAAGGAGAGCAGGAAGCCGGGCCCAGCGACCAGGGAGATCTGCTGGCCGCGGGGAGTGTCTTCGGTCACCCCGACTCGCACGGCCCGGGCGATGGCGAGGACCTGTTCGCCGTATTGCTCAAACTTCGGTCGCGAGGCCGCGGTGAGCACGTCCTCCTGAGCGAGCATGGGGACATCGAAGAAAGCCCCGACCACGTGGACGATTTGGGGGTCGGTGATGCCGAGCACCTGGATCCAGATCAGGCCAGGTTGCCCTACTAGCCGGCCGACGGAGTCGAGGTCGGTGAACTCGGTCGTGCGGACGGAACCCTCGTCGTAGCAGATGGCGCGGAACTTGGTCGGGCCTTTGCTCTCGAAGGGCGAGGCAGCAGGCAATTGGCCGGGGGCGCGCCCAATCTCGCTATCATCGAAGGCGGCTTCCCCTGGCAGGGGACTTTGGTTGCTCCTCAGCCCGAGGCGGGCCCGCAATTGGGCAATCCGCTCCTCCATGAACTTGCGGGAGCGGAGCGTCGCTTCCTGGCGCTGCTGGGACCGTTCCATCCCATAGCGTATCCCTCAGCGACGAGGAGTGTCAACCGCCGGGCTTGCGTTCGCGCCCTGCCGGGTCGGCGGGGCCTTGCGTGGGTCTACTCCTAGGCTTGGCTGAGTCAGCATGACGGCGCGGGCCGGGTCGATCTGACTGCCACCGGGTGGGGAGCTCACGGTCACGGTGCCGTCGGGTCCAGTCCGGATGAGGGTGCCGTCGGACCCACGCCAGCTGCCATCAGGGGTCCGGCGTAGGACAATGCCATCCGAGGTCCGCAGGGCACCGTCGGGCGTCGTGCGCACTGTCTGCCCGTCGGAAAAGCGTACCGCGCCATCCGGGGTGCGCCGTGCGGTCACCCCTACGGACGAGCGCACCGCACCATCTGGAGTCCGCCGCAGGGTCTCGCCATCCGAACCTCTCACTGCGCCATCCGGGGTGCGTCGAAAAGTGGAGGATCCCTGAGTGGGTCGTGTCGACTTAGGGTCCTGCTTGGCCTCCTTCTGGGTGGGTGCCGCCGAGAGGGGCAGGGCGACCAGCAGTGCTAGGAGGGTGAGGAGATTATTCATGCTTCGAGAGTCGGGCTCGACCATTGCTCTTACCATCCTTGCCGATGCCGTGCCCGTCAACCTTACCCTGCCGAACCTTCTGAAAGAGGTTATTCGAATTGGTCACGCCGAGGCAGTAAAAGGCCGCCGCGAGGTCCTCAACCCGGTTGGCAGGAATAAGACCCGCATTGTGTAACCAGGTGGCTAGGCTTAGGTGGAATTTCCCTGGGCTGATCTCGAGCTTATCCCCGCCATAGCGTAGCCAGAAGTCGGCTCGACGGTCTAGGCGGCAATTGCAGCGGCGGCGGTGGATGGTGCGGATTTCCTCAATGAGGGGGCAGGGCACGGCCTTGGCGATGCGGGGCTTGGGCATGGGTATTCTAGGCAATCTACTGGCGGGTATTCTTCAACAGAATAAGTATAAGTTTTTACTCTATAATAAAATGATAAAATTACGCGCCTGCCGTCTCTTCACCATTTTTCTGGCAACAAGATTTCACAAGGGGGCGTGGGAGCTCCCCTTGCTGTGCCTGGACAAACCGGTGGTGGTCGCGACAGGACTCGAACCTGTGACATCCACAATGTGAATGTGGCGCTCTAACCAACTGAGC
>JBFZFD010000129.1:0-2984 GCA_041306485.1 Opitutia bacterium
CCTTAGCACCCTTAGCATCCTTAGCATCCTTTCTTCCTCCCCTCCTCCCCTCCCATGCCCCTGCTCTTCACCCTCCTCGCCTTTTGCGCCCTCGCCTCTGGCGCCGAAAATCGCCGGCCCAACATCATCCTCATCATGACAGATGACCAAGGCTGGGCCGACATCGGTACGCAGGGTTCTGGGTGCAAAACGCCCAACCTCGATCGCATGGCGGCCGAAGGTCTTCGTCTCACCTCTTTCTACGCGACCCAAGCGGTCTGCACGGCCTCACGCGCCGCACTGCTGACGGGTTGCTATCCCAACCGCTTCAATCTTGGTGGCCGGCCCCTCTTTCCAGGGGACCTTAAGGGCCTCAACCCCGACGAGGATACGTTGGCCGAGTTGCTCCGAGAGTCAGGCTATCAAACAGGCATGTCAGGGAAATGGCACCTCGGCGACCGCAAGCCCTTCCTCCCTCCCGACCACGGCTTCGACGCCTCCTTCATTCTACCTTATTCGAATGACATGTGGCCGCTGCGCTATCGACCCGGCCAGACCCCCTCCTCGCACCCGCCGCTCCCCTGGATGGAGGACGGTAAGGTCACCGGCTATGTCGAGAGCTGGAAGGATATGGACGCCGTCACCGCTCGCCAGTTCGACTGGGCCGAGAGCTTTGTCCGCAAGCACGCTGCCAAGGAGAAGCCCTTCTTCCTCTACATCGCACCCAATATGCCCCACACCCCGCTCGGCGCCTCCGCCGAGTTCAAGGGCAAGGGTCCCACTCCCTACGCAGAGGTCATCGCAGAGATCGATGCGCGCGTAGGCCGCCTCCTCGCCCTGCTCGCCGAGAAGGGGGTCGACCAGCAGACGCTCATCATCTACACCTCTGACAACGGGCCCTGGCTTAACTTCGGCGACCATGGTGGTTCCGCCGGTCACTTCCGCGAGGGCAAGGGTACTGTCTGGGAAGGTGGCGTCCGCGTGCCCTTCCTCGCACGCTGGCCGGGCACCATCAAACCCGGCACCGTCTCGGATGCTCTCGCCGCCAACCTCGACGTCCTCCCGACTCTCGTGGAGGCCGTTGGCACCCGCAAATCCCGCCTGCCCATCGACGGTATCTCCTTCCTCCCCCTCCTCCTTGGCAAGTCGGACCAAGCGCGCGAGAGCTTCCTCTACTTCTACGGCAACACCCTCGGGGCCGTCCGTAAGGGTGAGTGGAAACTTTACCTTCCGCACGATAGCCGGACCTATGAGGGGCTTGCAAGGGGTATCGATGGCACAGGAGGCCCTATCAAGTCCGTTAAACTTTCCTTGGCCCTCTACAACCTCAAGACCGACCCAGGCGAACGCAAGGACGTGGCCGCAGCCCACCCTGATAAAGTCGCTGAGCTTCGCGCACTGGGCGAGGCCGGTCGCAAAGCCATCGACGAGAGCAAGCGCCCTGCTGGTAGCATTGCTAAACCAGCCGACAAAAAAGCAGATCGCTAAGCAGGCTCAGTCGCCGCCCACCCTCACCGGCACGTCGTTCGTGGCGGTAGATCCAGGCGTCGATCTTCCCGCCGCCACAATTTCCAAGAGCTTCTCGCGCATCGATTCCGCCACTGCAGGAAGTTCCCGGATAAGGTTCTCCTCCTCGCGAGGATCTCTCGACAAGTCATAGAGCTGCGTGGCAGGCAGGCGCGCGAATCCCTTGCTCCGCGCATTCGGCTCGCTCCAGCCGCCGCTCCCACGCGTCGCTAGATACTTCATCTGGCCGTGATGCAAGGCGAAGCTCCCGTCGATGGAGTGAGTGACATAACTATCGCGCGCGGTCGAAGCCTTGCCCGTGAGGACGGGAAGTAAGCTGACGCTGTCCTCTCCACCTTGGCTAGGACGTACCAATCCCGCCGCAGCCGCCAGGGTGGCGTACCAATCCGTCATCCCGGACAATGCCTCACTGCTCGAGCCGCGTGCGATTCGCCCCGGCCAGCGTACCAAGCAGGGCACCCGGTGCCCTCCTTCAAAGAGATCCGATTTGGCGCCACGAAAACGCGCCGACGGGAAATGGTCATACTTGGCCAACTCCTCGAAACCCGCTTCAGGCGAGCAACCATTGTCCGAGGTAAAGACGACCAAGGCATCCTCCGCCCGACCCGACTCGCGAAGGGCCATCAGCACCCTCCCAATGTCATGGTCCATCTGCATCACAAAGTCGGCGTAGCGATTCATGCCACTGCGCCCAACCCACTCCTTGGTCGGCGCCACCGGGGTGTGCGGACTGGCCAAACTGACCAGCAGGAAGAGTGGCCGAGGATCCAGGACGCACTTGCGAATCTCATCAATTGAACGACGAATCAAGACGTCCTGGATAGCCTCCGATGTCCATCCCGGCTCCGCCGCACCCGTTCGCTTGGGACCGAAGTCCGAAGTAAAGCTAGCCGTCGGCGCGACCCTCGCCCGGTCACCTTCCAGAAAAACATAGGGAGGCATGTCAGCCGAAGCGGCGATACCGAGGAAACTCTCGAAACCGTGCATCAAGGGTCCCTCCGCGAAGGGCAGACCGAAGTCCGGCTTACCATCCGCATCCTTGCCCCAGCGAAGACCAAGATGCCACTTGCCCACCATGGACGTGCGGTAGCCACCCTCGCGCAGCATGCTCGCTAGGGTGGGACGTCCCTGCGCGATCAACGGGGGCGAATCCCCCTGGAGAACCCCCTTCTGCAGGTGCGTCCGCCAGGCATACCTCCCCGTCAACAAACCATACCGAGTCGGCGTGCAGACCGCACTGTTCGAGTGAAAATTTCGCAGGCGCATGCTCTCGGTGGCGAATCCATCGAGGTAGGGCGTCCTGATCCGACAGCTCGCGGACAAGGCAGCCACGTCCCCAATCCCGAGGTCGTCCACCAAGAAAATCACGATGGTCGGTCGAGCCGGCTCCTTGGCCGCCAGCGAGATAGCCATCAGGCACATTAGGACCCAGAATCGCATGGGCTAACTCTGCCCACTCCCCCCACCCGCGAAAACCC
>JBFZFD010000130.1:0-4300 GCA_041306485.1 Opitutia bacterium
GGGCGACCACCTCGGCATGGGCTTGGCCGGCCCGAGCATGCCAACCCTCTGCCACAACCATGTCATCCTCAACGACGACCGCCCCGACCATGGGGTTGGGATGGGTATCGCCCCAGGCACGACGGGCGAGCCCGAGCGCGCGAGACAGGTGACGGTCAAGGGCGCCGTCCGCCATCGCTCAGCGGTTACGCTTGCGGGCCACCGGGGCTGACTTGCCAGAGGAGCTCAGGATAGGCTCGGAGTAGTAGCGGAAACCCTCGAGCTTGCGGCGGGGAATCGGCTTCCCGAGCAGCTGCTCGATCTGCTGGATGTGGTGGTGTTCGTCGGGCGAGAAGAGGGTGAAGGCCTCGCCCTCGGCATGGGCGCGACCGGTGCGACCGATGCGATGGACGTAATCCTCTGGGTGTTCGGGGACGTTGTAGTTGATGACGTGGGTGACGCCCGAGATATCGAGACCGCGGCTAGCGATGTCGGTCGCCACAAGGATAGAGAGCTTGCCGGACTTAAAGTCCTTCAACGCCTGAAGGCGCTCAGACTGGGAGCGGTCAGCATGCATCGTGGCGACGGGGGTACCGTGGCCCTCAATCCACTCGGCAATGCGGTCGGCGTCACGCTTGGTGCGGGTAAAGACGATGACGGACTTAAAGCCAGAGCCCTTGAGGAGTTGCAGGAGGAGGTCGTACTTTTGGAAGACATCGACCGGGAAGAGCGCGTGGTCGACGGTCTCGGCGGCGGTCTGACCGGTACGCACGTCGACACTGACGGGATCGCGCAGGGCCCAGTTGGCAATCTTACCCACGCGCTCGTCAGCCGTGGCCGAGAAGAGGAGAGTCTGGCGCTCCTTGGGGCAGAATCGGATGATGCGCGAAACGTCCTCGATGAAGCCCATGTCGAGCATGCGGTCGACTTCGTCGAGAATGAGGACCTCGATGGAATCAAGGCGAAGGATGCGCTGCTCTTGGAGGTCGAGGAGCCGGCCCGGGGTAGCGATGACCACGTCGACGCCTGCCTTGAGCGCCTCGGTCTGGGCCCCGTAGCCCACGCCCCCGTAGAGCAAGGCGGTGCGGGTCCCAAGGTGTTGGCCGTACTTGCGGAAGTTTTCGTCGACCTGGACCGCGAGCTCGCGAGTGGGGACGAGGACGAGGCAACGAGGGGAACCGGCGGCGGCGCCTAAGCGAGAGAGGGTCGGCAGGGCGAAGGCGGCGGTCTTTCCGGTGCCGGTCTGGGCTGCGCCAATCAAATCACGTCCCGAAAGGACAACCGGGATGGCCTGGGCCTGGATCGGGGTGGGAGTGACGTAGCCGCAGTCGGCGAGGGCGCGTTGGACGGGCTCGGAGAGGCCCAGTTCGGAGAAGGTCGACATCTGTTAATTGAACCTAGCAAGCCCCGACCGGAAAGGAAGGGAAGGCTAAATACCCGCTAAGGCGTTGACACACCTCCTGCCTTCGCCTCCATTCGCACCTTCCAGGACGGTGGTTGTAGCTCAGTTGGTTAGAGCACCGGATTGTGATTCCGGGGGTCGCGGGTTCAAGTCCCGTCAGCCACCCCATCCTGGAGTCAGTGAGCCCCCTTCGAGCGGAAATACCCATCGATAGCGGCCTCGATGGCGCGCGTGAGCGCCTCGTGGCGCGCTCCGACGTCCGCGTCGAGCGCAGGGTCGCCGACCTGCGCTCCCTTGCGGAAGAAGCGGCCTCCTGAGAATAGCTTCTGGGCGTACCAAGTCTGACACTGGTAGCGGTAGCGGTAGCCGGCAGGGTAGGACTCAATCTCGAGGGTGAAGGTGTTAGCGGGATAGGCACCACCGTCGAAGGTCTGGAGCTTCTCGCGGACGAAGGCCTGGGCCTCGGCGGAATTGCACTTGATGGTGCTGTCCATGATGCGTCCAGCACCCTGTCCGTTGAAGCCATTGTTAAAGTTGAATCGCATCCCGAAGAAGACGCCCGCGCGCACGCCATTGAAATTGGTCCCCGGCATGCCTCCGTAGAGGATGCCCAGCGTGACGAGGGGGATGACCACGAGCAGGGCAAAGCGCAGGGCAGGATTCGTGGTTTGGGAATCGAGTTTGACGGCCATGGCTTTGGGATGGCCGAGCTCGGGCGGGTGCGCAACACGAATGGAGCTTAGCGGAGATTGGCCAGCAGGAGAGTGGGGGGCAGCATGGTGTGGAGGAGGGATGTCCGAGAGAGTCACAGGGGCGGGGTCACCAAACAGAAGCGGCGCCCCGAGGGGCGCCGCGCAAGTCGCTCAGGCTAGGCTCAGAAGCCGCCTTCGTGGCCGTGGTCGTGGCCGCCACCCGCAGGCTTCTTGTCCTCGGGCAGGTCGGTGATCAGGCACTCGGTGGTGAGGAGCAACGATGCCACGGAGGCAGCGTTCTGGATAGCGGTGCGGGTGACCTTGGTGGGGTCAACCACGCCAGCGGCCACGAGGTCCTCGTACTCGCCGGTGGCGACGTTGTAGCCATAGTTACCCTTGGCCTTGAGGACTTCCTGGACGATGAGCGAGCCCTCGGTGCCAGCGTTGGCGCAGAGGGTGCGAAGGGGCTCCTCGATCGCCTTGCGGACAATCTGGGCGCCGACCTTGGCGTCTCCTTCGAGCTTGGCGATGACGGCATCGATGGCCTTGACGGTGCGCAGCAGGGCTACGCCGCCGCCGGGGACAATGCCTTCCTCGACCGCAGCGCGGGTGGCGTGGAGGGCGTCATCGACGCGGTCCTTCTTCTCCTTCAACTCGGTCTCTGAGGCCGCACCGACGTGGATGACGGCGACGCCGCCAGCCAGCTTAGCGAGGCGCTCCTGGAGCTTCTCGCGGTCATAGTCGGAGGTGGTCTCGTCGATCTGGCGACGGATGAGCTTCACGCGGCCCTGGATGTCGGCAGACTTTCCGGCGCCCTGGATGATGGTGGTGTTCTCCTTGTCGATCTGGATGCGCTTGGCGCGACCGAGGTCGGACACCTTAACGGACTCGAGCTTAATGCCGAGGTCCTCGGTGACGAACTTACCGCCAGTGAGGACGGCGATGTCCTCCATCATGGCCTTGCGGCGATCCCCGAAGCCGGGGGCCTTGACCGCACAGACGTTGAGGGTGCCGCGGAGCTTGTTAACCACCAAGGTAGCGAGGGCCTCGCCCTCGATTTCCTCGGCAATGATGAGCAGGGGCTTGCTGGTCTTAGCGACTTCCTGGAGGACAGGAAGGAGGTCCTTCATGGAGGAGACCTTCTTCTCGTAGAGCAGGATGTAGGCATCATCGAGGACGGTCTCGAGAGTCTCGGCGTTGGTCGCGAAGTAGGGCGAGAGGTAGCCCTTGTCGAACTGCATGCCTTCCACGACATCGAGAGTGGTCTCGATGGTCTTGGCCTCCTCGACGGTGATGGTGCCATCCTTGCCGACCTTGTCCATGGCATCGGCGATGATGTCACCGATGGAGGCATCCCAGTTAGCGGAGACGGTAGCGACCTGCTTGATTTCCGCGCGGGTCTTGATCTTCTTGGAGATGTTGGCGAGTTCGGCGATGATGGCCTCGGCGGCCTTGTCGATCCCGCGCTTGACGTAGATGGGGTTGCAGCCGGCGGCGACGGACTTCAGGCCCTCCTTGTAGATGGCCTCGGCGAGCACGGTCGCGGTGGTGGTGCCGTCGCCCGCCTTGTCGGCGGTCTTGGAGGCGACCTCACGGACCATCTGGGCTCCCATGTTCTCGAAAGGATCGTCGAGCTCGATCTCCTTGGCGACGGTGACGCCGTCCTTGGTGACCTTGGGAGCGCCGAATTTCTTATCGATCATCACGTTGCGGCCCTTGGGACCGAGGGTGACCTTGACGGCCTTGGCGAGGGTGGAGACGCCGGCGAGCACCTTGCGGCGCGCGACTTCGTCGAACAGGATTTGCTTCTTAGACATGTGGTGGTTGGGTTAGGGTTTTGCGTTGGGCGGGATTCAGCCGATGACGGCGAGGATCTCTTCCTCGCGGAGGAGGATGAAGGTGTGGTCGTCGAGCTTGACCTCGGTACCGGCGTACTTGCCGATGAGGACCTTGTCGCCGACTTTAACGTCCCAGGCAACGGACTTACCGTCAGCGTCCTTCTTGCCGGTGCCTAGGGCGATGACGGTAGCCTCCTGGGGCTTCTCCTTGGCGGAGTCAGGGATGATGATGCCGCCCTTGACCTCTTCGGCTTCTTCGAGCCGCTGGAGGAGGACGCGGTCACCGAGGGGTTTGACGTTGGGTTTGCTGTGCTTGGCCATGTTGGGTGTGTTGGGTTGGATAGGTTGGGACCTGGGGAGGTCCTTCTGCGTACTGCAGGACATATGCC
>JBFZFD010000131.1:0-6469 GCA_041306485.1 Opitutia bacterium
TGAAGCTCAACCCTAGGTCCGACCTCTTCATCCCCGACGGCAAGCCACTGCCCGAGGCCATCTCCCGGACCACCCACCTCGGCATCGGGGCACACCAGGATGACCTCGAGTTCATGGCCTACCACGGCATCGCGGGCTGCTTCCACCGGCAGGACAAGTGGTTTGGAGGCGTCATCGTGACTGATGGCAAGGGCAGCTCACGTGCAGGGCCCTACCAGGATTGGACCGACGACCAACTCGCCGCCGAGCGCGTTCAGGAGCAGCGCCGTGCCGCCATCCTCGGGGAGTTTAGCTTCGTGGCCCAACTCGGCTTCCCGAGCAAAGAGGTGCGTGACGCCAAGGCCAACGAGACGCGCACCGACCTCCAGGCCATCCTCGCCGCCACCCAGCCTGAGGTCGTCTATCTCCACAACCCCGCAGATAAGCATCACACCCATGTCGGGGTGACCCTCCGCGCCCTTGAGGCGATGCGCGCCCTCCCCGCAGCCCAGCGTCCCCGCAAGGTCCTCGGCTGCGAGGTCTGGCGGAGCCTCGACTGGCTGCTCGACGCCGACAAGGTCGTCCTACCCGTCTCGGACCGCCCCAACCTCGCCGCCGCCCTTAACGGAGTCTTCGACACCCAGATCACTGGTGGTAAGCGCTATGACCTCGCCGTCATGGGCCGCCGCCTCGCCAACGCCACCTTCTTCGACGCCTACGCCTCCGACCAGGAAACGCACCTTCAGTGGGCGATGGACCTGTCGCCCCTCGTGCAGGACCCCTCCCTCGACATCGAGGCCTATACCCTCGGTTATGTCGATCGCCTCAAAGCCGATATCTCCGCGACCCTCCGTAAGTCCCTCTGAACATGTCAAAGCCCACTCTCCTCGTCCTCGCAGCCGGCATGGGATCGCGCTACGGCGGCCTCAAGCAAATCGACCCGATGGGCCCCTCGGGCGAGACCATCCTCGACTACTCCGTCTTCGATGCCCTCCGCGCTGGCTTCGGGAAAGTGGTCTTCATCATCCGTCCCGACTTTGAGCAGGCCTTCCGCGAGCAAGTCGCGGCGAAATTCTCTGGGCGCGTGCCGGTCGAGTTCGCCTTCCAGACTCTCGACAAACTGCCCGCTGGATGGTCCGTACCCCCAGGGCGCGAGAAACCCTGGGGCACGACCCATGCCATCCTCTGCGCCAAGGACGTCGTGCGAGAAAACTTTGCGGTGATCAACGCCGACGACTTCTACGGCCGCGACTCCTACGCCACTCTCGCCGACTTCCTGCGCAAGGCCGACCCCCAGGGCTCCGACTTCTCCATGGTCGGCTTCACCCTGCGCAACACCCTCTCCGACCATGGTACGGTCGCGCGCGGCGTCTGCCAGACCAACGCCGCTGGTCTGCTTACCGACATCGATGAGATGACCAAGATCGGCCGCGCCGGCGACGGTGCCCGCAACACCCGCGAGGACGGCTCGACCGTCGACCTCACCGGCGAAGAGCCCGTTTCGATGAACATGTGGGGCTTCACCCCTCGCCTCTTCGACCACCTCGATCGTCTCTTTCTCGAATTCCTGCAACGCTCAGGCAAGGAGCTCAAGGGGGAGAGTTACATCCCTATGACTGTCGGCCAACTGGTCCGGGAGGGCCATGTCAGCTGCCGCGTCCTGCGCACCAACTCCGAGTGGTTCGGGGTAACCTACCGCGAAGACAAGCCCGTGGTCCAGGCCAAGCTCGCCGCACTCGTCGCCCGGGGCGAATACCCCCGCAACCTTCATTCCTGAAAGCCGTCATGTCCTCTCCCGCCAAGAACCACGACACCCGCGCTGTCGCCGCGCAGTTCGCCCTCCAGGGCGACTACCTCTCTGCCGAGCCTTACGGTAGCGGGCACATCAACGACACCTTCTGCCTCCGCATGAACCAAGGAGGCACGTCGGTCCGCTACATCCTGCAGCGGATCAACCACACCATCTTCCGCAACCCTGATGCCCTCATGGGCAATGTCCAGAGGGTCTGCGACCACTCCCAAGCCAAGCTGCGCGAGGCCGGGGCTGCCGACGCCAGCCGCCGCTCACTCACCCTCGTCCCTACCCGCTCCGGCGCAGGCTGGCTGACCGACGCCGGTGGCAACCGCTGGCGCTGCTACCTCTTTGTGGAGGATGCGACCGGACATGACATCATTCGCAACGCAGCCCAGGCCCGCCAAGCCGCCCGAGCCTTTGGCGCCTTCCAGGCCCTCCTCGCCGACCTCCCCGGGCAACGCCTCGCCGAGACCATCCCCAACTTCCACCACACGCCCTCACGCCTAGCCCGCTTCCGCGAAGTGCTTAAGGCCGACGCCCATGGTCGGGCCCGCGAAGTCTCGCGCGAGGTCGACTTCCTCCTCGCGCGGGCGGACGAGACCGCGCTCATCACCGATGGTATCGCTCGGGGCGAGATTCCTGAGCGTGTCACCCACAACGATACCAAGCTCAACAACGTCCTACTCGACAACCAGACCCAAGAGGGCATCTGCGTGATCGACCTAGACACCGTCATGCCCGGCTCCGCCCTCTACGACTTCGGCGACCTTGTCCGCACTTCTACCTCCCCCGCCGCTGAGGACGAAACCGACCTCTCCAAGGTCGCCCTTCAGTTGCCGATGTACGAGGCCCTCGTCGGGGGCTACCTCTCAACGGCCGGCGCCTTCCTCACCCCGCTGGAGCGCGAGTTGCTGCCCTTCGGCGGTAAGTTGATGACCCTCGAGGTCGGCATGCGCTTCCTCACCGACTGGCTGGAGGGTGACGTCTACTTCAAGGTCAAGCGACCCGGACACAACCTCGACCGCTGCCGCAACCAGTTCCGCCTCGTCGAGTCCATCGAGTCTCACCTCCCCGCGCTCCAAGCACTCGGAGCCAAGGCCTAATCACCGTGCGTGTCCTCATCACCGGCGGCGCTGGATTCATCGGCTCGCACGTCGCCGAGCAGCTCAAGGGTAAGGCCGAGGTCGTCGTACTCGACAACTTCCGCTCCGGACATCGCCATAATCTCAACGGCCTCGACGCCCAGCTCATCGAGGGCTCCATCCTCGACCGCGCTGTCCTCGACCGTGCCATCAAGGGAGTCGACCTCGTCTTTCACCTCGCGGCGATGATCTCCGTGCCCGAGTCGATGACCAAGCCACGCGAGTGCGTGGAAATCAACGCTACCGGCACCCTCCACGTGCTCGAAGCCGCCGCCGAGGCTGGCGTCCGCAAGCTCGTGCTGGCTTCCTCCGCCGCCATCTATGGGGACAACCCGACCGTGCCTAAGGTCGAGACCATGGTCCCCGAGCCCAAGTCGCCCTACGCGGTGACCAAGCTCGACGGCGAGTACTACCTCGAAATGTTCCGGCGCGAACGCGGACTAGACACGACGAGCCTCCGCTTCTTCAACGTCTTCGGGCCTCGCCAGGACCCCAAGTCGCCCTACGCCGCGGCCGTACCCATCTTCATCGAGAAGGCCCTGCGCGGCGAGCCCATCACTATCTTCGGCGACGGCGGTGCGACTCGTGACTTTATCTACGTGAAGGACATCGTCGGTGCGCTTATCTTCGCCGCCACCACGAAGGGCGTCCACGGCACCCACAACGTCGGCTACGGACGCAAGATGACCGTGCTCGAGCTCGCCACCGAAATCATCCAGCTGACCGGCTCTTCCTCCACCATCGAACACAAGCCCGAGAGGCTTGGCGACGTCCGGCACTCGATGGCCTCGTCCGACAAACTGCAGTCCGCTGGCTGGCGCCCGGCTCACTCCGTCTCCGAGGGCCTCGCAGCCACGGTGGAGCATTTTACCAAGGTCATTCGCGGGCGCTAATTCGCAGGGGTATGCGAACAAATCCCTCGCGACCCTCGTCATCGAGGTGGACGAAGAGATCGTAGGCTCCCGCAGCCGGCAGGCGGATGCGGAAGGCGAGCTCGGGCTCGGGGCCACGCTCCCTTCCCGTAAAGCTAGGATGAATGTGAGAGTATCCCGGCTTGCCGTCGGCAGAGAAGAGCACGGCGTGACCGAGGGCTCCCATCAAGGGTTGGAGCTTCACGTTCGTTCCGTCAGGTCGAGATAGTCGGACACGAAGCAGGACGGAGTCACCCGTGATCAGGCTCGGGGTGTCGACCAGCGTGGCCACCGCAAGGGCCGGTGCTGCCTCGGCGGTGACTGCTACCAAGGGCCAGCTCGCCGAAGCTGAGAGCAGGATGGTGCGGAGACTACGCGCATGCTGGAAATCCGCATAGGCCTCCAACTTACCCCCTCCAAATCCCTCCTTGGGCCAATCCTCGGGGAGGCGGAACGACCAGGTGCCATCCGGTGAGGGTTCTGGGTGCACATGGGCGTATCGGGTGCCTTGGCGCAGGTGCAAGTGCAGTTGGCGGGTATGGGAAACGGCGAAGAGGTGCGACGGCACAGGACGCTTAGCATCGTCCAGCACCCTCAAGGAACCGCCCGAAAGATCTCTGGAAGGCTCGATGCGCAGGCTGAAGGGGAAGCCGAGGGCGGCGGGGTCGTAGAAGTTGGCCTCCTCGTTCTCACCGCAGAACTGCACACCCTCGATCAGCACCGGCTCGTGGGCGGCATGCAAGAAGGAGCAATGCGTGTCCGGCATCGACCGGAGAGCGACATAGGCAGCTCCAGCCAAGGCGGTCAGTAGGAGGGTCTGGCGAGTCGGGCTCATCGTGACTCGATTTGCCGACGAAGCACGGGTAGAAAGTCCTCGGGAAGGAAGCGCGGCCCCTCCTTGCGGGAGACGATGCGCCCGGTGGCAGAGACCACCACGGTGGCAGCGTTATGGACGATGGTACCATCGGTCTGCACGGTCAGGATGCCTTGCTGGCGCATCAGGTCGCGAATCATCTCCCGCTGACCGGTCAGGAAGCGGTGCTGCGCGGGGTTCACGCCCCAGCTGTCAGCATAGGCGCGAAGCACCCCGGGAGAGTCGTGGACGGGGTCGAAGCTGATGCTAATCAGGCGGACTTGATCGCCTAGGCCGGCCGCGGTCAACGCCTTGCCCAGCGCGACCATCGAGGCAGTGGAAGCGGGGCACATCTCGGCTGCCTTGCAGCGGGTGAAGATAAAGTTAACCACGTAGGGCTTGCCCCGGAGGTCGAAAGGCCGAACCACGCGCGCGTCCTGATCCCAGAGCAGAAAGAGAGGGGCATCGTCACCAGGGGCACGGGCAGCTAGCCGCCCACGCTCGACCGTGTCACGGCGCAGGGCCGCGGCCGTTTCTGCCTCCTCGCGGAGCTCGGCAGGCTCGGTGGGGAAGATGCGCTCGAGGCGAAGTTTGCCATCGGACTCCACCAGCTCGCCTCGAACCTTACGTCCAGACCATGCGATAGCTAGGTCGCCGGTTCCCACACGGACGGATAACTCGCGGCCTTCGGCGCTGCGCAGGCGAAGGGAGTCGGAGGCGGGGTCAACCGAAAGGACCTCGCCGTTGAAAGGCTCAGCCGCAAGGGCGGCCACCAGGAGGAGAGGCCAAGGAAAGCGCATAGGTCTTAACGAAGCGTGAAGACGGCGGAGAGCAAGTCCCCCCCACCAGATGCCAACTGGGCCGCCATGCCCTGCCGCAACCCATGGTGACTGACCTGCAGCACTTCGGCGCCGACATGGTCGGCGAGGGCGCAGATGACCGCTAGGGCGGCTGGCATGATGTCGGCCCGGGATGCGGGCACCCCGGGGAGGGAACGTCGGGCTTCGAGGTCGAGTTCCGCCAGCCGCGACAGCCAGTTGCGAACCGCGAGGATGCCGATGCGGTCGCCAGGCTCGCCTGCCGCCTGCTGCATGGCAACCAACGCCGCGAGGGCCCCGCCAGATCCAACGAGGGGCATGCCTTGGCCGGACTTGGGAAGGATGCGCTGGCTGAGGAGGCCAAGGGCATAGGTCCGCAGTGATTGCAGGTCGCCCGCCGTCAGGGGCAGGGAACCGTCCCCGAGGAAAGATCGCGTGAGGCGAACCGCCCCAAGCGGAAAGCTGGCAGCCTGGACGCAGCGACGGCGCACCGTCCGCGAGACCTCGAGGGAGCCGCCACCGAGGTCGAAGCCAACGAAGTCAGGAAGTTGCGAGAGGGCGGGATCCAGTAACAGGCCGTCGGCCGTGAGACGTGCTTCGACCTCGCCCGAGATGAGCGCGAGCTGCACGCCCAGCTTTTCCTCGAGTAAACGGGAGAGCGCCCCGCGATTCTCAGCCTCGCGCAGGGCGGAGGTGCCCAGGACGATGACCTTGGAGGCCCCAGCCTCGCGTGCCTGTGCGAGCAGGCTTTCGACGGCCGTGACCGCGGCCTCGAGCGCCGATGGCTCGAGACGGTTTCCGCGGGAAGGGAAAAGCCTTACCTCGGCGGTCGAGCGCCGCACTGTCGTGAGCAAGGGGCCCTCGGCCACGAGAAGCTTCAAGGAGTTCGACCCGAGGTCGATGACGCCGACGCGTGACATGGCTTAGTAGGCGAAGAGCAGGCGGAAACTGCCGTAGGAGTGGCCCGTACC
>JBFZFD010000132.1:0-8004 GCA_041306485.1 Opitutia bacterium
TCCCCGAACCCTCAACCTACGGCTTGATTCTTGGTGGCTTGGCTCTCGGCGCTGCGGCCTGGCGCCGCCGCCGTCAGAACTGACAGCTTTTGACTGATTCCTCCCAAAATAGTGGGTTTAGGAGCTAAAATGCTCCAGATTAAGCCCTATAAAGGCATTTTTTTAGAATTTAGGGCTTTTTTAAAGGTCATGTGCGGGTCTGGGGTGAATAATTTCCATCATCACTTGCAGAGCAAGGGCTGACCCCCATAGTCGAAACTGTACCTATACCCCAAACATGAACGTCTCACTCAAATCAGCCGTGTCTAAACCCTTAATGCTCCTAGCTCTTGCGATGCTCTCCCCGGCGAGCGCGCTGGCGGCGCCCGCCACGGGCAACCTAAAGGCGGACGACCTCGTCGGCGTCTCCTTCTGGATCATCTCCATGGCGCTCGTTGCCGCAACGGCCTTCTTCTTTGTCGAGACGCAGCGCGTCAAGGCGAAGTGGAAGACTTCGCTAACCGTCTCCGGCCTCGTGACCCTCGTCGCTGCCGTTCACTACTTCTACATGCGTGATGTCTGGGTGGCCACTGGCGACACTCCCACCGTCTTCCGCTACATCGACTGGCTCATCACGGTTCCCCTCCTGATGGTTGAGTTCTTCCTCATCCTCTCTGCGGTCACCAAGGTCTCCGTCGGTATCTTCTGGCGCTTAATGATCGGCACCCTGGTCATGCTCATCGCCGGCTACCTCGGCGAGGCCGGCATCGTCGGCGCCTGGCCCGCCTTCATCGTCAGCATGGCTGGTTGGGGTTATATCATCTACGAAATCTACCTCGGTGAGGCTGGCAAGGTCTGCGCTGCAACAGCGCCCCCTGCCGTCCAAAGCGCCTTCAATCTGATGCGTGGCATTGTCGTGTTCGGCTGGGCCATCTACCCCATCGGCTACGTCTTAGGTTACCTCACGGGTGGCAGCCCCGCTGACTCCGCCGTCATGCTCAACGTCGTCTACAACCTGGCCGACGTGGTTAACAAGATCGGCTTCGGTGTGATCATCTGGCAGGCCGCCGTCAGCGAGTCTGACAAGAGCTAACTTGTCTCCGAAGACGGACAATGAAGCCACCCGGCTTCATTGTCCGATTTTCGTTTGCCGGTTCCCAGGACGGAAACGTCCTAGATGATAGCAGGTCCTCACCCTCGCCCATAGGCTCCCCATGCAAACCAGTGCCGACTCCGTCCACCAAGAAGTGGAACACGTGATGTCTGCTCTGGTGGACGCTGGAGCCTCTTCGGAGGAGCGGACCATCCCCGCGACGGTTAAGGCCGCGCGGTATCATCTTGCGGCCGGAGGTCATAGGGTGCGCGCCAAGCTCGCCCTGCATGCCTGCGATGCTTTGCAAATCAAGCCAGTGGATGCCTACCGCTTGGCGGCATGCGTTGAACTGCTCCACAACGCCTCCCTCGTCCATGACGACTTGCAGGACGAGGAGAAGACCCGCCGCGGTCAGCCTACCGTTTGGGCAGCCTTTGGTCGTAATGTCGCCATCTGCACCGGCGACCTTCTGCTTTCAGCCGCCCACGGTGCACTGTCGGAATTCAGCGACCCCACCTTGATTCCAGCCCTCCTCCGTAGGGTTCACCAATCCACGGCCAAGGTTATCCATGGACAGTGCGATGAGTTAAGCTCGAAGGATCGCGTCCTCACCGAGGTTTCTCGCTACGAACAAATTGTCATCGGCAAGTCCGGTGCTCTGCTCAGCCTGCCACTCGAACTGGCTTTCTTAGCCGCTCGCAAGGATCAGTGGCGTGAACGTGTCCAACAGGCCGCCCACGCCTTTGGAGTCGGCTATCAGATGGTCGACGACCTCGATGACCTAGCTGGCGATGAAGCCCGCCAGAATCTCAATATTGTCTTAGTCCTGCGCGGTCTCGGCCATGGCGACGCCGCCCCTGATTTCGCCCGACAACTCGCCTTACAGCAACTAGATCAATCCATCGAATTCGCCGCCTCCCTGCCTTCGCAGTCGGGTTCCTTGTTGATAGAGTTCGCCTCGGTCTTGCGCCAACGTCTGTCGGTGTCTTAGGCTTTCAGCGTGAAGGCCATTGTCATCGGGTCCGGTTTCGGGGGCATGGCGGCAGCCCTTCGGCTTCGGGCCAAAGGCTACGCGGTCACCGTCTACGAGCGAGGTGCTGCGGTGGGCGGTCGCGCGCAGGTCTTCGAGCGTGAGGGGTTTCGGCACGACGCTGGGCCAACTGTGATAACCGCTCCCTTCCTGCTGGAAGAGCTATACAGTCTTTTTGGCGAGCGCCTATCTGACCATGTTAGGCTGGTCCCCGTTAATCCCTGGTACCGGTTTCGTTTTAGCGATGGTAGCCAGTTCGATTATGGAGGCACCTTGGAGGAGACACTGGCCGAAATCGCCAAATTTGAGCCGCGCGATGTCGCAGGGTATCAAGCCCTCCTAGCCCATTCAAAAGAGATCCATCAAGTAGGCTTCGTGAAGCTCTCCGCGCAGCCGTTCCACTCTTTCTGGACAATGTTACGTCAGGTGCCTGCCTTGCTCCGGCTCCGCAACTACGAGACCGTCTGGCAGATGGTCTCCCGTCACCTCCGTCACCCCAAGCTCCGACAGGCTTTCTCCATCCAGCCCTTGCTCGTAGGTGGAAACCCCTTCGACACCACTAGCATCTACGGCCTCATCCACTTTCTTGAACGCGAACATGGCGTCCACTTTGCGATGGGTGGTACGGGTGCCCTGGTGCGTTCCTTAGAGTCGCTGATGCGTCGTCAGGGCATTGAAATCCATACCCGTGCGACGGTCACATCCGTGAGCATCCAGGGCGGAAAGGCTGATGGGGTCATCCTCGAGGACGGCTCGCACGTCACAGCCGATCTCGTGGTCGCCAACGCTGACGCTGCACACCTTTACCAAAATATGGTTTCACCGCGGGAGCGCTCCCTGGCCAGCTCGCTCAAGCTCAAATATGCCCATTACTCGATGGGTCTCTATGTCCTGTATTTTGGGACCAAGCGCACGTACCCAGATGTCGCTCACCACACCATCTGGATGGGCGACCGCTACCGTGAGCTGCTCGAGGACATCTTCCATCGGAAGGTGCTGGCCGAGGACTTCTCCCTCTATGTCCATCGTCCGACCGCTACCGACCCGAGCTTCGCCCCAGCGGGATGCGACAGTTTCTACGTGCTCTGCCCAGTCCCCAACCTACAAGCCGGAATGGATTGGACGACCGCCGAACCTCAGCTGCGGGCACGCATTATCGATGCACTCGACGCATCCATCTTGCCTGGCCTGAAGGAGCATATCACCGCAGTGTTTGCGATGACCCCCAATGATTTCCGCGATGACTACAAGAGCATGCATGGGGCAGGCTTCTCCATCGCACCTATCTTCCGACAGTCGGCTTGGTTCCGTTTCCATAATCAGGCAGAAGGTATCCGTAATCTCTACCTCGTAGGGGCGGGTACACATCCTGGCGCAGGCCTGCCCGGAGTGCTTTGTTCAGCCAAGGTCATTGACGCCCTGATCCCGGCGGCATCATGAGTTCAGACCCTGACAGCCTAAGGGAGGCAAAGTCGACTCTCGCGCGTAAGGGTCGGAGCTTTCATTGGGCGAAGCGACTGTTGAGCCAGCAACACGGCGACCGAGCCGCCCGACTCTACGCCTTTTGCCGGCACCTTGATGATTTGGCAGACGAGCCAGGCTCACCGTCAGCGGCATCTGACCAGCTCCGCTCGGCGAGGAGTGACCTAGAGACAGGACGATCTGAGCACCCTGCAATGCTCGATATGCTTAGGCTGATAGATGAATGCCAAATCGACCCACGGATACCAAGCGAGATGATCCTCGGACTCCTGAGCGATTTGGAAGAGGTCCGCTATGAGACAATCGATGCACTCTTACGCTATTCCTACCGGGTGGCAGGGACAGTCGGTTTGATGATGTGCGATGTCTTAGATGTCGATGATCCCGCCGCTGCCGCCTTTGCCATCGACCTAGGGATTGCCATGCAACTCACGAACATCTGTCGTGATGTCCGAGAGGACGCCTGCGCGCATCGCCGTTATCTCCCATCGGAGCTCATTGGGGAGATAGCCACGTCAGATTTAATCGAGCCACCGGCCTTGCGACAACTCGCTCTGACCACTGCGGTAGCTCGTCTACTTGACTTGGCAGATGCCTATTATCGGAGCGGGGAGAGCGGTTTGCCCTATCTGCCACTCCGCGCCCGACATGGTATTCTCATCGCAGGTCGCGTCTATGCCGGCATCGGAGGGCGATTGCGGGCACAAGGCTGCCGATACTGGGAACGTCGGGCGGTTGTTTCTTCCGGCGGGAAACTATCCATTACCCTGGCGTCATTAACCGGCAGTTTCTTTAGTCCAGGATTCTGGACGAAGCCAAGGATGCATGATTCCAGCCTGCACCAAGCCTTGAAGGGGCTGCCCTATGCACACTCTCCCCATGTCGGACCCCGCTGAACTGATTATCCTCGGTGGCGGCTGCGCGGGTCTTAGCCTTGCCTTACGGCTGGCTGAACTCGGACCGACTTGCCCGCGGGTCATTGTCCTCGAGCGGCGGACAGACTATGTCCATGATCGGACATGGAGCTACTGGGCTGGTACCTCCACACGCTTCAGCTCCCTTGCCCAGCAGACTTGGCAGCAATTGCTGATTAAGAGTACAGGCCAGACCATTCGATTTGATTGCGGCTCGATGCCCTATCAGAGCATCGCCTCAGGCGACTTTTATGCCATGGCCCTTGCGACCATCCGTCGTAATCCTCGTATCAGCATTTACCAAGGTGCGTCGGTTCAGGATCCGCCGCAGAAGGTCGATGGGCTCTGGAAGGTCACCTGGGATAATCAAACCGTCCAGGGACGGCAGATCATTGATACCCGCCCAGATAGGATTGCGAGCGGCCTCAGTCCGGCACTTTGGCAGTCATTTAGCGGGATAGAGTTGGAGACGTCTACCAACGTCTTTGATGACTCTGCGGCAACGCTGATGGAATTCATCGAAGGTCCCCAGGGACAAGTCAGCTTTGCCTATATTCTGCCATACGATCGAAGACGCGCTTTGATTGAAGCTACCGTCTTCAGCCCACGTCGGCAGGGCGCCGAGGAACTTGCCCCCCTACTGGCTAAAATTGTCAGTCGGTATCTCGGCCCAGTTGAAGCGCAGACCAAGCACACGGAATGCTTCGCAATTCCCATGGGGCTGCCCGAGCGCACCGTTGGCACGGATGCCACTTATATTCACGCCGGGCTTGAAGCAGGCTCTGCCCGAGCTTCTACGGGTTATGCCTTCTTGCGCATTCAACGCTGGGCTGAATCGGCCTGCCTCGATTTGGCCGATGGACGTCTAGCGAGGCCGCCTGACAAAGATCCATGGATCATCCGCCGGATGGATGCCGTCTTCCTCCGTGTTTTGTCAGATACGCCAGAGCGCGCGCCCGAGGTCTTCGCTCGCCTCTTTGCGTCAAACCACCCCGAGTCCGTGGTGCGCTTTTTGAATGACGACGCTGGGCCGCTTGACTACATCCGCATCATGTGCGCCCTACCCACTGGCCTTTTCTTTAGGGCCTTGCTGAAGACGCTACGCTCATGAATCCCCTCCGACTCCAAGGAGGCATCTTTATACTCCTCGCACTGGCCGCGGCAGGCTTGGCGGCTTGGGCTCCAGCTTGGGACCGTCAGACGGAACTCCTCATTGTCGGTTCCCTCATCCTAGTGCTCGGCGTCCCACATGGCGCCCTCGACACGCTTTTCGCCCGAGAATTGTACGGCATTCGCACGGCGGGAGCTTGGTTACGTTTCGGAACGCTTTACCTTCTCCTCGCCGCAGCAGTGGTCGGACTCTGGTTTCTCGCGCCAGGGCTTTTCTTGGTCGCCTTCCTCGCCATTTCAGCTGCGCATTTCTCCGGTGATCCCGACGGAGACGTCGCTTGGTGGGTCCGACTTGTCTACGGCGGAGCCATCATCTTCATCCCTGCATTAAGCGACCCCTCCGCCGTGGCCGGTCTCTTTGGTCTTCTGGTTGGTGACTCGGCATCTGGTCAGCTGATGCCTTGGATCATTGCGGCGGGTTGGCCGTGGCTCGCGGCTCTGGTGGCGGCGGTAGGCTATCTGGCCTGGCGAAGGTCTCCGCTGAGCCTAGAACTCGCGGCGCTAGGAATCGTGGCCTATTTCGCTTCTCCCCTGATCTCATTCACCGTCTTCTTCTGCGCCATGCATAGTGCCCGTCATATCATTCGGACGGCGAAGTTCTCTGGACAAAGCTCGCCGGTCTTACTCATCGCCGCCGCTTCGCTGCCGATGCTTGGCGTAGCGGGACTCGCTGCAGGTGCCTGGTATTTACTTGCCGAACATGATTTGGACGAACGTATGATCCAGATTATCTTTGTTGGCTTAGCTGCACTTGCCGTCCCTCACATGGCCTTGGTTGAGAGGATCCGTCTTCGCGGCTGGATGTCAAAAGGCTGACCTGCAGGTGCGACTCATCTGCCCCTCTTGCCATCTTTGGCAGGTTGGATAGAGTGGGCCAATGCTCCTCAATCAGACGCAGATCGCCGAAGCCATGCACTCCCTTCCTGGATGGACTACCGACGGCAAGTGCCTCCTGCGTACCTATACCTTTGACGGATTCCCCGAGGCCGTCGCTTTCGTCAATCAGCTCGTCGCTCCCTCTGAGGCCCAAAACCACCACCCGGACATCGCGATCTCCTACAACAGGGTCACCCTCACCCTGACCACCCACGACTCGGGTGGCCTCACCGCCAAGGATCTCACCCTCGCCCGGGCTCTCTCCACCTAAGGGGTGGTTAATTCGACTCGATGGGCG
This sequence comes from Opitutia bacterium, assembly GCA_041306485.1. Taxonomy (GTDB): domain Bacteria; phylum Verrucomicrobiota; class Verrucomicrobiia; order Opitutales; family UBA953; genus UBA8828. Next base: position 6,843 of record JBFZFD010000132.1, read on the forward strand.
TCGTTGTGTCGCTAGTTTAGGGCAATGAGGACCTTGCGTACCATCTTCAGCGTCCTAGGTCTCCTCATTCTGATTGCCGCATCCCCGTCGGCCGCGGCTAAACCGAGCGGCCCCCTGGCTTCTGGCGATTATTTCATCCGTCAGTCTTGGTCCCAGGAGAAGGATTTCGACCGGCTCTACCTCGTCCGCGTGCCTTCCCATACGGATGGTCGCAAGCTGCCCGTAGTGATCTTCCTCCACGGTAATGGCGACAGTGCCCGGGGCGCTGCGCAAACTTTCCCCCGTCGGTTTCCTGGCGTTGCATCAAGCCACATCCTCGTCTTTCCCGATGGCTATTTGAAAAGCTGGAATCTCTCAGGCGAGCGCTCCAAGGCTGAGGATAGGAAGTTCATCGAGGCCATCGTCGGCCAGCTGGCCCCCTGCAACAACGTTCTGGGGGACCAGTTCACCGTCATCGGCAATTCCAACGGTGCAGGACTCGCCAACCAGATGGCCATCGAGTCTCAGCTGCCGAACATCCGCAGCTACATCACCGCCGTCAGTCCCCTCAATACCCTGCAGCATGATGGGATGGGCTTCAAGGCCCAGGGTGCTGACAACAGTTATCGTAAGGTCGCTATCCCGCGCGCCGGCGTCCGCATCCTCAACATCTCGGGCACCGAGGACCACCTCATTCCCTACCAAGGCGGTCCTTCACCTATTCCCTCAAGTAACGGCAAGTTGGGCTTTCTCCCGGCTGAGGTTTCTACCTTTGCCTGGGCTAAGGCCATGGGACACAAGGGCGAGCGGCTTAGTCAGCCCACGCGTATCGAGGGCTCCCTCGAGATTTTCAGCTACCTCGACGGTGCAGTCGTCCACTGTAAGGCGAGCGACCGGGGACACGATGCACTGGGTGCCCTCAACGAAGCCCTCCTCCTGCGTTTTCTTAGCGGTCGCTGATCCGCCTGACTCCATAGCCCAACTGCGCGGCCTTCGCGGCTCAGTTCCCGTCCCACCAGCCGTCGAGTAGCTTTGTAAGGCGTTTCACGTCCTCGGGTCTTGCCGCCGCGAGGTCCGTGCGCTCATGCGGGTCCGCCCTTAGGTCGAATAGCCTGGGAGGCTCCGACGCGCCGTTACTTTCCCACCTAAGGGGTCAGGCCGTACGTACGCTCTGTAGGCGTAC
>JBFZFD010000133.1:0-10953 GCA_041306485.1 Opitutia bacterium
TCGCGAGGTCGCGCGCTACATTAAGGGTCACAAGGTCAAAGCGGGCCTTAAGGCCATCGTTGTCCCTGGCTCCCAGATCACCGCTGCCCAAGCCGAGAAGGAGGGCCTGGCCGACGTCTTCCGCGCCGCTGGCTTCGAGTGGCGCGGCGCCGGCTGTTCGATGTGCCTTGCGATGAATCCCGACAAGTTGGTCGGAGACCAGCTCTGCGCGAGTTCATCCACTCGCAACTTCAAGGGCCGCCAGGGATCCATCACCGGACGTACCGTGCTGATGAGCCCCCTGATGGTCGCTGCCGCCGCCATCACTGGCGAGGTCGCCGACGCCCGCGAGGTCTTCGGCATTCGCTGAACATGCTCCCTCCCGCCGCCACCCGCGTCTTAGACCGCGCCTCTCGCGGCGAGGAGCTGGCGCGCGCCGCCGCGGCGGAGTCGGTCCTTCTCGATCCTGTCGCCGAGCTCGACGCCTGCCACGACGGCAAGCCAGTTTGCACGGTCCGTCCCTTGGCCCTGCTCGCCGGGGTTCCCGTCTTCGCCGAGTCCGCCGCCCCCGAGCCGATCCTGGCCGCCCGCCGCGATTCCCTCGCCCGTGCCCTCAGCCGCCCCGTTGCCTTCCTAGGTTCGGGCGCCTGGACCCTTGTCGCCCCCTGACACATCCCCCTTCGTCCCCTCGGTATCCTCCCTTTCCCCAGCATCCTTCACCGTACCATGTCCCTCGCCAAGATTACCCGTGTCGCTGGTCGCGCCCTTGCCGTTCCCGGCGATGACATCGACACCGACCGCATCATCCCCGCCCGCTTTTTGCGCTGCGTCACCTTCGACGGCCTCGGCGAGCACGCCTTCCGGGATGAGCGCTTCACCCCCGAGGGTGTCGCCCGCGAGCACCCGATGAACCGCCCCGATGCTCGGGAGGCTGCCATCCTTATCAGCGGTCAGAACTTCGGCTGCGGTAGTTCGCGCGAGCATGCCCCCCAGTCGCTCTGGCGCTTCGGCTTCAAGGCGGTCATCGCGGGTAGCTTCGCAGAGATTTTCTTCGGCAACTCCACCGGCATTGGCGTCCCTTGCGTGACGCTCTCCCCGGGGGACCTCGATACCTTGATTGCCTGGGTTCAGGCCAATCCCTCGGGCGAGGTTGCCATCGATCTAGAGAAGCTGACGGTCACCGCTGGGGGGCAAGTCATGCCCGCGAGCATGCCCGACTCGGCCCGGAGCTCTCTGACCTCGGGAAAGTGGGACAGTATTGCTGACCTGCTCGAGGGCGCAGGACCTACCGAGGGCGTGGCCAAGTCGCTCCCGTACGTCGTCTGATCCTCGGTTGCTCGCTCAGCGGCCGCTGGGAGGTGCCTCGGGTACTTCGAGCGCGCCGGGGTCGCGGCCCGCGGTTGTCGGTGCGGAGCCTGAGGATGCTACCCGTGAGGCAAGGCGCCTGACGGCCGCTCCACAGATTTCAGAGACGGGGTTGAGCTCTTGGGCTGTCATCCAAGCGGTCAGGGCAGCAGCGTCGTGGCCGTCCTTCTCGAGCCGCTCGGCAACGGCGAGGAGGCGAGCGTACTCAGCGACCAAGGGGGCGATGTCGGACCGGGTGCGGGCGAGCACGATGTCATTGGCATCGATGGCCTGGGCCCGCTGTAGGAGATCCCAGGCGAGGTAGGGGTTGCCCTGCGCGGCGAGGTTGGAGGCCTGCAGGATGATGGCCTCGATTTCGCCGACGCGGTTGACGACAACCTTGAGCTTAGGCAGGCGGTCCTTGTCCTGGATGAGGGCGACGGCAAACTCGTCGCGGCGGTTGAAGATATCGCGCCACTTGCCATCGCCGTGCAACTGGTCGAACTCCGGTACTTTCTGGGCAAGGACATCTTGGCGGGCGATGACCTTGGTGGCGAAGTCGCGGATTGCTGGGTTGAGCGGCCAGATCTTGGCTGCGCGCTCAAGGGCGGCCTCGGCCTTAGCGACATCGCCAGAGACCGCGCCCTGCTGGGCGGCGAGCACTTGCATGTTGGAGGCGGACTTGGCCGCCTCGACCTTGGAGCGGACGGCGGCGGCGGGGAAGTCGCTGGCGCGGGCGGCGACCTGATTGAGGTACTGGTCGACATTCGCGAGGTCGCGTTCGTCGCCAATGCGTTGGAGTTCGCGGAGGTCGCGCCAGAGTTCGAGCAGCTGACGCTTCTTGGCAGGATCGAAGGACTGGATGGAGGGCTCGTACTCGCCGAGGAAGTAGGTCTCCTGCAGACGCTCGAAGGCGCCGTAGAGCTCACCTTGGCGCATCAGGTCCTCGACCGTTCGTAGACCGGTGTCGACATCCTTGATTGCTTCGCGGCAGAGCCCGTCGAGCGACTCGAGCGTTGGCACGTAGTCGGAGATGGGGAAGAACTCCTTAACTTCCTTGGCGCCGACCCGGACGTTTTGGTTCTGGCTCCGGAACATCACACGGTAGAAAGCGCAAGCGATGATGCAGTGTCGGTAGCGACGGGCGAGGAGGTGCTGGACAATCTGGGACTGGAACTCGATCTGGGACTGGAGGGCGAGAGCGGTCATACGGGCCTGGTTGGCCACAATCTCGGTCTGGGTACGCTGCTCGTCTTTGACGCGGTTGCCCAGCTCGGCCGAACCGGTGGAAGACTTGACCAAGGCGCCACCCTTCTCCTTCTTGGCGCTCTGATCCGCCCGCTGGTCATTGGCAATCTCGAGCTGCTCTGCCCGGTTGACGACGATGCCCTCCTGCCGCTTACGTATCGCCTCGAGTTGGTTGTGGTTGACCCCCATGTTGCGGAACTCGACCCGCATTTCCCAGACCTTGCGGATCTGCGAGGCGAGGGTGAGGGAGTTTTCGCCATCCTGCTCATAGCGGGCTGCCTCGAAGAGTAGGTCGAACGCTGCCTGCTGGTTGGGGGCCCAGTTGCGCTCGTTGATGACATTGGGGGCGAGCAGCGTCTCGATGCGCTGCAGGATATCGAGGTAGCGGCGGCTGTCTTGGGCTGGCGCGGGCGCGGCGAGGTAGCGCTCAAAGCGGGCGCGCATCATGCGCGAGTTACCAAGGTTGAAGGTACGGCCCTTCCACTGCATTGAGCCGTTCTCCATGTCGATGGAGTCGCTGTTGACATCGAACAGCCGGTCGCCGGCGTTCTCGGCGGTGGAGCTGCGGTAGTCCCCGCCGCCCCCCCCGGTGACAGCCGCGCCTGGCTGGCCCACGGCGCCTTGAGCGCCGAGTCGGGTCGTGGCGCCAGCCCCGATGAGGGCCACGGCTAGGGCGAGGATGGGAGTACGCATGTTCAGAAAGCCTCGATTTCCTCGACCTCGAGGATGTCCCGCCGCACGCGCAACTTTAGGTTGTAGCGCTGGCCGGACTCGAAATTGGCCTCGATCGAGGCGGGGACGCGTACGGGGAGGATGCCGCCGCCGCGTGAAGCGTCTACTGGCTTGACCGCGAGGATGCGGGCTTGGCCCTCGGTGAAGGCGAGCTGGCGGTCGACTTGGCATGCCAGCACGTAGGCATTGCCTTGGAGGGTGGCCCAGTCCTTGCGATAGGTGTCGGGTGAGAAAGGAGGGAGGTCGGAGAATTTTCCACCTTGCCGGGAGAGCAAGAGGACAGCGACAAAGCCAATTACCGCGACGGGAATGCCAAGAGCGAGCAGGAGGGGATTCAACTTGGCCATGAGTTAAGCCTAGCGGCTTGGCCGCTTAACTCCAGCGCTTTTGCTGGCAACCCACCAGGACCATGGCGGCCCCTACCATGCCCTGGGCGAGCAGCATGAGGAGGGCGGTCTCGTTGTCCGCTACATAGGCCCCTTTGTCTGGCAAGGCGGCGGTGTAGGCGTCCCAGATGGGCGTGCCTGCCATGGACTTCATCGTGCCCGACCAGCCCCAGTAGGCGTTGATAAAGGGACGGCAGACCCAGGTCAGGGCCTCGGGTAGGGCTAGCACCACTCCAGAGAGGGGAAGTTGGAAGCCGACCAAGTAGATGGAGAGGAGTGAGGATTTCTCCGGCGAAGCAAGGAGCGCGGAGAGCCCGAGGCATACCACGGACATGGAAACGCAGCTGGCTGCGAGCACCGCGAGCTGCTCTGTCCAAGGGCCAGGGAACTGGCAGACCACCTTGACGAAGGCGCACATCCAGCCGCCTTGGAGCACCGCAAGCAGCGAGACAAAGCCCATCTTAGAGAGTGCGTAGGCGAGGGGACTGAGGCCCGTCATGCGCTCCTTCTCGTAGAGCGTGCGCTCGGCTGAGATTTCCCGCCCGCCGTTGTTCGCCCCCATGAGGGTGAGGAGGATGACCTGGAACATGATCAGGCCAGCCGCAAGGTTGGCCACCTGGGCGTTGTGCACCTGCACTGCCACCGCTTGCTGGATGGCCTCGAGCGAGGCCGTGCTGCGCTCCATCGGCACCTTGCGCACATCCCAAGTGCCCGTGAGGTTGAAGATCACGACAAGCAGCGGGAATCCGAAGGTGATTGCCATGGTCAGCCCAAGGTAGCCGGTGTCGCGGAAGAAGAGCCGGAAACGGCGAGCGAGCAGGGTGCCGAGTTGGGAGAAGCCAGAGGGCAGGGCGGGGGGCGCGGACGGCGCCTCGGGCTCGGCTGCGACTACTACGTTGGCCGCAGCTTGGACGAAGGAGGATGCCTCGCCCTCGGCCCCCTCGGCCCGGCGGCCTCGCCAATGGGTGAGCTCTTGACGGTTGAGCACCTCGTAGAGCCTCAGGCCGTCGTCCACGCCGAAATGTATGAGTAACTCTGGGTAGGAGCCCTGAAAAACAACGTCTCCCTGGTAGACCACGGTGATCCAGTCGAACTGCGCGAGCTTGGACAGGTTGTGGATGATGCAGACGAAACTCTTGCCGCGTTCCGAGGCTAGTCGCCGGAGCAGCGCGAGGATCTGGTCCTCGGAATGTGGGTCGAGACCGGAGGTCACTTCGTCGCAGACCAGGCAGGCCGGGTCGAGGGTGAGTTCGAGCCCGAGCGAGAGCCGACGGAGCTGGCCGCCCGAGAGAGAGCTCACGCGCTTGTCGCGATGCTCGGCCAGGCCAGTGACCTCGAGCACGCGCTCCAGACGCTCGGCCCGCACAGGCGCCTCGGAGACGGTCAGGCGGAGGGCATAACCAAGGTTTTCCGCGACGGTCAGCTGGGGCTGGGCGGTGGTGAACTGGGGGGCAAAGCCAACCCGGCCGACGAGGTCCTCCGGGCGGAGGATGGGCTCGTCGCCGAGAGAGGCCGTTCCGGTCGAGGGCAGGATGCCCAGGATGGCCTTCATCAAGGTGGTCTTGCCACAGCCCGAGGGTCCGATGACCGCGTTGAGACCACGAGGTAGGAAGCGCGCCGAGGCCTGGTCGAGGATGAGGGGGCCACCAGGGCCCGCCTGCACGGATAGGTTCTCGCAGCTCAGCATGCCCGGGGTTAGAAAGCCACCTTGCGGGCTGCGGGTTTGGGATACAAACTCCATTTATGAGACTCTTCCTCCTCACCGCGTCCCTCTTGGCCTCGGTCTCGGCTCATGGCCTCCAGATTCGCACCAAGGCCTTCCCTAACCAGGGTGTCTTCGCCATCGAGGTGGCCGGCTCCGATGTCGGCTTCTATGGCCGCGCCGACCAGATCCTCTCTGTCTCCTTCCAAGAATACACCACCGGCAACTTCATCGTGGCCGAGGTCACCGTCGACATGGCTAACTCCGGACAGCAGCTGCGTATCTACTCCGCCCGCCCCCCAGGCACCGCCGACGCGGCTGACCGCGCCAACCGTGGTCTTCAGGCCAACGCTCAAAATCGCGGCCTCGAGCCTGGCCAGGCCACGCAGGTTCCGGTACCCGGCCCGCTCGGGCTGCTTGAGCAGAAGGTCGACAACCTCCGCACCAGCACCACCGGAGGCCTCGTGGTGAAGCCTTGGCCCACCGCGACCCATGCCAAGACGGTCGAGATGACCGTGCCCGCCCGCTCCGAGATTCTTGCCTTCTACCGTGCCTTCCGCGACCTGATGGTTGCGCGCGAGGTCCGGATTACCGCTGGCTCCACTGGTGCTGCTGCGACCCCCGCAGCCGGCCAGTCGGCATCCCCTTTCGGCGCTCCGGCCTCGGGTTCAGCGCCCGCCGCCCAGACGCCCGCGGCGTCGACAGGGCAGACCATCAACCGCATCGGCGGCACGCTCTTTATCTTGGAGTGAGCGCGGGGGCAGTGCCCTGGCTCACTTAACTTCTGCCTTGGCCTCGGGTTTAGGCTCGGGCTTGCGCTCGATGAGGACCTGCTGAGGTTTCTGATCTGCCAGCAGACGGTTGTGGAGGTGGAAGATGACCTCGGAGCCGTCGGCGGAGAGGAGCCCGCTCATGATAGGGGGTGAGACGGGACCGCGTGCGGGGTAGACGAGGGAGAGGCGGCGGATAGCGACGGGCTTACCGTTGATGCGGGGGTGACCGATACCAATCTCGAGCGGGGGCAGGGCAGCGATGTCCACCTTCTTCCCACCGTAGATTTCGATGAAGGCAGAGTGTCGTCCCCAAAACTTGAGGTTTCGGCCGGGGAACTTGAGAGAGGCGACGTGGGTGAAGTCGCCCTTGGACTTGTCGGACACAAAGGCGCCGACCCAGGTCCACTCCTTACCTTCCTTGTCCTTTTCATAACTGAGCCGGCGGAGGGAGTAGGTATAGGTGCCCTCAGTCCAAGCGTAAGGGCGCCGACCCGAGGCGAAGTCGCCTTCATAACCTGCGGCTTCGATGAGGCCGTTGGCGGCGGGGCGCACGAAGGAGGTGTCGAGATCCTTATTGCCCCAACGGGAGAAGATGGCGCCCTTGCCCTTGTGGTAAGGGCCAGTCGGGCTGTCGGGGCTCACGCCGTAACCGCCGATGTTGGTCTGGATGCCTCCGTAGAAGTTGGTGTCGTTGAACTGGCCGATGCCGATGGGGGCGATGTAAAGGTTGAGTTTGGAGGGGTCGGCCTCGCCCTTGACCCGCACATCGATGTCCAGCGACTCGAAGTCCTCGGTCGGAGGGATATCCCACCAGAGGTTCGCCATGTGCCAAGGGAGTTTGGGCAACTTGGCGTTGTCGACGGGCCCTTCCTGGAATTTGTGCTGGGGAGGCTCTGGCGAGGTCGTCGCGGTCTTTTTCGGTGACGGGGATCTTCCTGAACACCCCGCAAGGATAAGGGCGGCAAGGACGAGGAGATTCGTGAGGCGCATGGTTTTAAGACAGCGCAAAGGGACTAAGGTTTGGCCGAAAGCAAAAAAAGGGCGGCCCATGGCCGCCCTCTAGGGTGAGTTGGAGCGACGTTCAGGGTTTCCAGACGCGGAGGAGGGCGTCGGCCATGTCGGACGGCGTCTGGGCAACCTCGATGCCGCATTCGCGGAAGATACGAATCTTCGCCTCGGCGGTGTCGTTTTCCCCGCCGATGACGGCGCCGGCGTGGCCCATGCGGCGCCCGGCTGGGGCGGTGGCACCAGCGATGAAGCCTGCCACAGGTTTCTTGCAATGGGCCTTGATCCAGCGAGCGGCCTCGACCTCGGCGTCGCCGCCGATTTCGCCGATGAGGATGATGGCCTCGGTCTCAGGATCCTCGTTGAAGAGTTTGATGACGTCGAGGTGCGAGGTGCCGTTGACGGGGTCGCCACCGATGCCGACGCAGGTGGATTGTCCGTGCCCCTTGGAAGTGAGCTGCCAGACGGCCTCGTAGGTGAGCGTGCCGGAGCGGGAGACGACGCCGACCTTGCCGCGCTTGTGGATGTAGCCGGGGGCGATGCCGATGCGGCAGCCGCCATGGGACTTATCACCCCGGCCGGGAGTGACGACGCCGGGGCAATTGGGGCCGATCAGGCGGGTGCGGCGGCCTTCCATGGCGCGCTTGGCACGAATCATATCCTTTACGGGGATGCCCTCGGTAATGGCGATGGCCAGGTCGAGGTCGGCGTCGACGCACTCGAGGATGGCGTCGGCGGCGAAGGGCGGGGGGACGAAGATAGCGGAGACCTCGGCGCCGGTCTGGCGCTTGGCGTCAGCTACGGTATCGAAGATCGGCACCTTGTGGCCGCCGTGCTCGAAGACTTGGCCGCCCTTACCGGGCGTCACGCCGGCGACGACCTGGGTGCCGTAATCGAGGGAGAGCCTGGCGTGGCGGCCTCCGAAGTCGCCCGTGATCCCTTGGACAAGGACGCGGGTCTTTTCATGGACAAGGATGGACATGGTGAGAGGTGCTAGGTTCAGGCCTTGCCGACGAGGGCAACGATCTTTTGGGCGGCGTCGGCCATGGAGTCACCAGAGACGAGCTTGAGCCCGCTGGCGGCGAGCGTGGCCTTGCCCGCGGCGACGTTGTTGCCCTCGAGGCGCACCACGAGGGGAAGGTTGAGCCCGGTCTCGCGGGCGGCGGCGACGATACCTTGCGCGATGATATCGCAGTCCATGATGCCGCCGAAGATATTGACGAGGATGCCCTTCACATTGGGGTCACCGAGGATGATCTTAAAGGCCGCGGTGACTTGGTCCTTGGAGGCGCCGCCGCCGACATCGAGGAAGTTGGCCGGCTTGCCGCCGAAGTGCTGGATGATGTCCATCGTCGACATCGCTAAGCCGGCGCCATTGACCAGGCAGGCGATCGAGCCATCGAGGGCGATGTAGGAGAGGCCGAACTTGGACGCTTCAATCTCCTTAGGGTCTTCCTCGGCGAGGTCGCGGAGGGCGACGACATCAGGGTGACGGTAGAGGGCGTTGTCGTCGAAGGAGACCTTGGCATCGAGCGCCAGCAGGCGACCCTCCTTGGTCACGAGCAAGGGGTTGATTTCGACCATCGCACAGTCTTTCTCCCAGTAGAACTGGTAGAGCTTGGTCACGAGGGCGACGCACTGCTTGAAGAGCTCGCCCTTGAAGCCGAGGGCGAAGGCGACTTGGCGGGCCTGGAAGGGTTGGAGGCCGACCGCCGGGTCGACTTGTACCTTGGTGATCCGCTCGGGGGTCTCGTGGGCGACTTTCTCAATCTCCACGCCGCCCTCGGTTGAGGCTACGATAACGGGCCGGGAGGTGGCGCGGTCGAGGAGGATGGCGAGGTAGTACTCGTCATCTCGTCCGTCGGGGCGCTTGCCGAGGTTGGCCGCCTCGGTGAAGTAGAGGGCCTGGACCTTGCGCCCCTCGGGCCCGGTCTGGGCGGTGACGAGGGTGTTGCCTAGCATGGCGCGGGCATTTTCGAGGGCTTTCTCCTTGGTGCCGGAGAACTTGACCCCGCCCTTGAAGCCGTCGGTGAAGGTGCCCTTGCCGCGACCGCCGGCATGGATCTGGGACTTCACCATGTAGCCGTCGGCTCCGGAGAGGGAGGCAAGTGCGGCTTCGAACTCATCGGCTTGCCTGACGGCGACGCCCTTGGGCACGGCGACGCCAAACTGTGCGAGCAGGTTCTTGGCCTGGTATTCGTGGATGTTCATCGGAAGGGGATGGCTGTCGCGGGCTCCCGCGAGGGGTGCCCTGTGACCATTGCCATGAGCTCAGACCGTGCCGAGGTCGGTCTCCTTGGCCTTGAGCAGCGCGTCGACCTGCTTGGCAGCGGCGTCAGTGTGCGTCTGCACCTCCTTCTCCGCGCGCTTGAGGTCATCGTCGGTGACCAGCTTATCTTTGTGGCCCTTCTTGACCGCTTCGAGGCAGTCGCGCCGGGCGTTGCGGACGCGCACGCGGCCTTCCTCGGCCATGCGGTGGGCGACCTTGGTCATCTCCTGGCGGCGCTCGCCGGTGAGCTCGGGCACAGGGCAGCGGAGGAAGCCCCCCTGGGCGACCGGGTTGATGCCGATGCCGGCGGATTGAATGGCCTTACGGATGTCCTCGGTCGTGGCCTTATCGAAGGGCGTGACCAAGATGCTGCGGGCATCGGGCGTGGTGATGGCAGCCATGTCCTTGAGGCGCTGGGTCATGCCGTAGGCTTCGACGTGGACATTGACGCTCTCGATCATGGAGGGTGAGGCCTTGCCCGTGTGGAGCGAGGCGAGCTCGTTAGCGGTCCAATCGACCGCCTTCTTCATAGAGTGGGCGCCGTCGGCGATGGTTTTCTTGAGGTCCATAGGGTGGGTGGTTAAAGTCTCAGCTGACAAGGGTGCCGGTCGAGGAGCCTTTAACCGCGCGGAGAACCGCGCCGGGCTCGTTCATCGAGAATACGAGGATGGGGAGGTGGTTGGCTTCGCAGAGCGAGAAGGCTTCGGCGTCCATCACCCCGAGGCGGCGTTCGAGGACTTCGCGGTAGGAGACCTTGGCGAAGCGCTTGGCCGACTTGTTGCGCTTGGGGTCGCTGTCGTAGACGCCATCGACCTTGGTGGCCTTGAGGAGGATTTCGGCGCCGGTCTCGTTGGCCCGGAGGGCAGCGGCGTAGTCCGTCGTGCAGTAGGGGTTGCCTGTGCCGCCGACGAAGATGACCACGCGCCCGTTGACGAGGTGGCGGATGGCCCGGCGCTGGATGAAGGGCTCGGCGATGCGGTCCATCGGGATGGCCGTCATCACCCTGACCTCGAGGCCGTTCTTTTCGAGCCGGTCCATCAGGGCGAGCCCGTTGATGACCGTGGCGAGCATGCCCATATTGTCCCCGGTCGTCCGGTCGGTGCCGTTAGCCTTGGCCTCGGCAAGGCCCCGGAAGATGTTGCCGCCGCCAACCACGATGGCGATTTCGGTACCCAGGGCCTGCACGGCCTTGAGTTCCTTTGCTAGCCGGTCGAGTACCGCGGGGTCGATGGGGTCGGCGGTCGCCTCATTGCGCAGGGCCTCCCCACTCAGCTTGAGCAGGATGCGGCGGTACCTGGGCTTAGCGGTGGGCATGGTCGGGTTGTAGGGCGAGACCGCGCCGAGCGTCAACCCCCTGCTTGACTCCGGACCCGAGGATGGGGAGAAGGGGAGTACGCAGTCCGATGGTGTAATGGCAGCACAAGTGGTTTTGGTCCTCTTAGTCTAGGTTCGAATCCTAGTCGGACTAGCGGCCCTAGGGGCTCTAAACAAGGCGGGCGGCCCAAATGGCCCCCC
>JBFZFD010000134.1:0-4666 GCA_041306485.1 Opitutia bacterium
GGACCACCCCCTGCGCCAGCTGCCCACCGCCCATCTTTCGCCCCACCTCGGCGCCTCCACCGCAGAGGCCCAGGAGAATGTCGGCGTCGAGGTAGCTGAGGCCTGCATCACCGTCCTCGCAGGAGGATTCCCCGGCAACGCTGTCAATCTCCCTGCAGTCGACAGTCAGACCCTCGTGGCCATGCGCCCCTTCCTCGTCCTCGGCGAGCGTCTCGGGTTCCTCGCCCGCCAGCTGGCTGCGCCGGGTCGGGTAGAGTCCATTCGCCTGACCGCGCACGGCACGGGTTCCGAGGCTGGCGCTAGCGCGCTCGCTCGCTCGGTCCAACGCGGCTACCTTCGCGGCGTCTCAGAGGGCGTCAACGACGTCAATGCCCCTGGCAAACTCAAGGCCCTCGGCGTCGAGTTCTCTTCGGTGCGCTCCTCGGCCGAGGCCGACTACCGCGAACTCATCCTTGTCGAGGCTACCCTCGCCGACGGCACCAGCGTCTCCGTGGCTGGCACCGTGCTCGGCAAGGCCCAGTCACTCCGCGTCGTCTCGGTTAACGGTCGGACACTGGAGTTCGTGCCCGAGGGCAAGCTCTTGCTCATCGAGAACCGCGACCAGCCCGGTATCATCGGTACCCTCGGCACCCTCCTAGCCAAGGAGAAGGTGAACATCGCCAACATGTCCTTAAGCCGGACAGGCGGGCCCAATGCGCTCGCCGTCTACCAACTCGACACAGCGCCCGGCGCCGCCGCCCTAGAGGAAATCCGGCGCAACCCCGCTATCGTGGCGGCCCGACTACTCGAGGCCTGATCAGGTGGATACCCTCGATGCCATCGCCCTCGGCGTGAGCGCCGTCCTCGGCTACCTCATCGGGTCGGTTAACTTCGCCGTGATTGTAGCCCGCCGTCACGGCATCGACATCCTCAGCGCTGGCTCCGGCAACCCCGGAGCTACCAACGTCAAGCGCGTCATCGGCAAGAGCGCGGGCAACTTGGTCTTCGCCCTCGATGCACTCAAGGGTGCTGCGGGCGCCTACTTTGCACCACTCCTCACCACAGTGCTTCTCGCGTTAGGCGGCATGACCGTTGGGAGTACTTCCGAAGCCGGGGCCGACTTAGGCTTCCTCTCCTTCGCCGTGGGTGCCGCCGGCTTTGTCGGTACGCTGCTCGGTCACTGCTTCTCCTGCTTCCTCAGGTTCAGGGGCGGCAAGGGCGTTGCCTCCACCATCGGCGGCCTCCTCGTTCTCCTTCCCGCCCCGATTCTCGTAGGCGCAGCGCTCTGGGCGGCGGTCTTCGCGCTGACTCGCTACGTCTCCCTCGCCTCGATTGTGCTCGGCCTCTCCCTGCCTGTCTCCTGCTGGTTACTCCCTCGCATCAGCCCGCTGGCCCTCGGCCCGGTGGAATTCTGGTTCGCCTCGGCCCTCGCGGCCTTCAATGTCTGGACGCACCGGAGCAATATCAGTCGCCTGCTCGCCGGTACCGAAAACCGCTTCGGCCAAAAGGCCTAACCTCCCAGATGACCTCACCCACCACTATCGGCGTCGCCCTGCTCGGGCTAGGCACGGTCGGACAAGGCGTCTGGAAGCACCTCTCCGCCCAGCGCGCGGACCTCGAGGTTCGCCTTGGCGTGCGAATCGACATCCGGGGAGTCGCCGTCAAGCGCAAGGGGCGGGCCCGCTCGGTCCGTGTACCCGCGCGTCTCCTGACCACCGACGCTCGCAAACTCATCGATGACCCCAAGGTCGGCATCGTCATCGAGCTTATCGGTGGCACCGGTGCCGCGCGGACCCTCGTCCTGCGCGCCCTGCGAGCGGGTAAGACCGTCATCACGGCCAACAAGGCCCTCCTCTGCGAGCATGGGCCAGAGATCCTCTCCGCGGCCAAGGCGGGCAACGCTCGCCTCTTCCTCGAGGGATCGGTCGGCGGGGGTATCCCCATCGTCAAGACGCTGCGAGAGGGGCTCGTTGCCAACCGTTTCGACCTCATCGTCGGCATCGTCAATGGCACATCCAATTACATCCTCACCCGCATGGGCGAGGCTGGGCTGACATTCGACGCAGCCCTAGCGGAGGCCAAGGCCAAGGGCTACGCCGAGGCCGACCCCGCCCTCGATGTCGATGGCATCGATGCCTGGCACAAGGCTTCCATCCTCGGCTTCCTCGCCCACGGCAAGTGGGCTCCGCGCAGCCGCGCACTCGTCGAGGGCATCCGCAAGGTGAGCTCGGCCGATATCGACTTCGCCCGAAAGTTCGGCTACACCCTAAAGCACCTCGCCGTCATCCGCCGCGACCTCCGGGCTGGATGGATGTCGGTCGGCGTCTACCCAGCATTGGTACCCTCCGAGGACATCCTCGCTAAGGTCTCCGGGGTGAACAACGGCATCACCCTTCGGGGCGACGTCGTCGGCGTTACCACGCTCGCAGGCCCTGGTGCCGGGGCCGATGCCACTGCCTCTGCCGTGCTCGGGGATCTCGCTGACGCCCTCCTCGAGCTCCGCGGCGGTAGCCGCCCGGGAGCCGATCTCCACGCCTTGGCCAAGACCGGTCGGACCGTTCCGATGGCGGCGGAGTCGCAGATTGTCTCGCCCTTCTACCTGCGCCTGACCCTGCGGGACGCTCATGGCGTGCTCGCCGGCATCTACCGCATCTTCGCCCGGCACAAGGTCTCCATCGCCCGGGTCGTGCAGTACGAGCACGCCGAGACCGGCACGGGCACCCTCACCCTGTCGACCTATCCTGGCAACGAACGTGACATGGCCCGCGTCGTCGCCGAGCTCGCCCGGCTACGCACCGTGCTCGAGCCCCCCACCCTGCTCCGCATCTTCGCCCCCTAAGACCGATGGCGCTGATCGTTCAAAAGTATGGCGGGACCTCCGTCGGCAATGTCGAGCGAATCAAGAATGTCGCCGCCAAGGTCAGGTCCCACTGGTCCCAAGGCCACCGCGTAGTGGTTGTCGTCTCCGCACGTAGCGGCGTCACCAACGAGCTCCTCGGCCGCGCCAAGGCCCTCTCGCACCTCCCCGACGAGCGCGAGACCGATGTCCTTCTCTCCATCGGCGAACAGGAGACCATCGCCCTCACCGTGATGGCACTGCACGCCATTGGCGTGCCCGCGGTCTCCCGTACCGGTAGCCAAGCTGGCATTATCACCGACGGCAATCACACCCGGGCTCGCATCATCCGCATCACCGGGGGTGACATCCGAGATCGGCTCGAAGAGGGCAAGGTCGTGGTCGTGGCAGGCTTCCAGGGAGCGACCGAGTCTGGCGAGATTACCACCCTCGGCCGAGGCGGCTCCGACCTCACCGCCATCGCCGTGGCCGCGGCCATCAAGGCCGACCTCTGCCAGATCTACACCGATGTCGACGGCGTCTACACCGCCGACCCCCGCGTCGTGCTCGACGCGCGCAAGCTCCCCGCGCTCTCGCATGAAGAGATGCTCGAGCTCGCCTCCAGCGGCTCGAAGGTCATGCAGTCGCGCTCAGTCGAGTTCGCCCAGAAGAACAACGTGACCTTCGAGGTCCGATCCTCCTTTAACGACAACCCCGGAACACTCATCAAGGCCATGGATAAAACACTAGAGGACGCCGCGGTCGCCGGCGTCGCGCTCGACCGCTCGCAGACGCGCGTCACCGTGGGCGAACTACCCGACAACCCCGAGGCGTTCGCCGCCCTCTTCGGCGATCTCGGCGACGCCGGGCTGAGCGTCGACATGATCATCAAGAACCTCGGCAAGGGCGGCCGGGCCAACCTAACCTTCTCGGTCAACACCGACACCTACGCACGGGCAGAGAAAGTCATCGCCGACACCCTCCGCCGCCTCGGCTCCGGGACGGTCCGCTCCTCTGGTGAGGTCGCCAAGCTATCCATCGTCGGCGTCGGCATGATTTCCCACTCCGGGGTGGCGGGAATCCTCTTCAAGGCCCTGGCCGCGGCCGGGGTCAACAGCGACCTCATCACGACCTCCGAGATCAAGATTTCGGTGGCTCTTGACCCAGCCAAGGCCGACGACGCCGTTCGCGCCGTGCATGCCGCCTTCGGCCTAGGCAAGGCGCCCTGATTCACCCCAGTCGCCTCTTGCCCGCCTCCAGCGACGGGCTCATCCTCGGGCTAATGCGTCGCCTCCTGCCCTGCCTTGGCCTGGCCTTGGCCGCCCTTGCCGGGGCCCAGGAGTTACGCGTGCCTGTGCTCGGCGAGGCTCCGTCTTCTCCCATCGCCCAAGGCCCAGAGGGTCGCCCCCTCCTGCTACTCGCAGAGGAGGCGCTCGCGGCCGGCCTCGCGTCGACCTCGGCGGAGCTCCATCACCGGGTGCTCGCCCTACCCGGGCTCGCCGAGCCCGAGCGCGAGCGCGCCAGCCTAGGCTTGGCACTCGCCCTCCTCGAACGCAACCGACCCGCCGAGGCGCTGCTTGCCCTGAGTGCCACCCGAGCCTCCTCCCGCCGCTCCCTGCGCGAAGGCCTGGCCAACCTGCTACGCAACGACCGCGAGGGCGCGCGACGTGCGCTGGCTGGCATCGATCTCTCGTCGCTGCCGCCCGAGGAACGTCCCTGGGGCTTACTCGCCACTGGGATCATCGCCGTGTCGCCGCAGCAATCCGAGGCTCCCGACTCCCTCTTGGCGGCATCCAAGGCAGCGCTGACCGAGTCACAGCGCCAACGCATCGAGCTGCTCGGCTATCGCGC
>JBFZFD010000135.1:0-21788 GCA_041306485.1 Opitutia bacterium
TTGGGCGTCTCGAAGAGCGAGCGGGAGGAGCCGCCAACGAAGACGCTGAACTCGGTGCCGGCAAAGTTGCCGTCCTCGCCCGCGTACTTGCCACCGCCGGTCCCGATCCAGCTGCCGCCGAGGAGGTTGATATTGCGGAACTTGTTGTGGGCCCCGCTGGTGCCGGTGCCGCTGACCTCGAAGACGCCGCCGGCTGCGACGGTCACGAGGTTGCCGACCCAAGAGTTGTAGCCAAGGGCGACCAGGCGGGCGCCAGAGGCAACGTAGGCGTCGTAGGAGACCGTGTTGTAGTTGTTGGCCAGGCCGACTTGGGCGATACCCTCCTTGACGAAGAGGGTACCAGCACCGGAGTTGGAGCCACCCCCAGTGAGGTTGAGGGTGCCCGAGCCGGTCTTGACCAGCGCGGCGTTAAGGGTGACTGCCCCGGACAGGGTGCCGGTGGCGCCGCTGTGCGTGGTGACCTGGGAGTCGCGGGCGACGGTGATGGCTCCGGAGAGGGTGACGCCGCCCTCGATGCGAATGGCGCCGAGGTTGCCGGCGCCCTCGGCGGGCCCAATGCCGCCGTTGAGGGTGATGGCGCGGGAAAGGTTGCCCGTCGCGTAAAGCTGGCCACCGTCGTTGATGGTGATGGCGCCAGCGCCGGCGGCGGCATCGGAACCGACGATCACCCTGCCCTGCTGGATGAGGAGACCGCCGGAGAAGGTGTTGGCTCCAGTGAGGGACAGCGTGCCGACCCCACCTTTGACGAGGGTGACGGCCCCGGTGCCGTTGTCGGCAATGACCGAGGAGACGGTCATGCCGGCGCCGGTGGCCATGCCGCCGGTGGCGTTGATGAGCAAGTCGGCCGCGGTGTTGTCGGCAGCGCCGCCAGTAAGGGTGCCTGCCTCCAAGACATTAAGGGCGAGCCCAGACGAAACCTGAAAGAGGCCACCGGTAACGCGGAGGGTGTTACCCGTAGAGATCAAAATAGATCGGCCGGCGGACGAACCGTCGAGCGATAGGCTGCCGACGGTGGTGGTTCCGGAGTTGGTCAGCGAGAGATTGCCCGTGACGTTGGCCCCAATGACGAGGTCGGCAGTCGAGGACTCGATGAAGTTGGACGCCAGCTGGGTGCCGGCGAACTTGATGATATTACCCGAGCCATCGTTGGCCGTAAGGGCCCCGCCGAGCAGGACGCCGGCAAGCTTGCCGGTGGCGTCGTTGGCCTGGGTGGTAGTCCAGGTCGCCGGCCCGTTGAGATTGAGCAGGGCGCGCGTGGCGGAGCCGCTGCGGTTGATCGAGCCAAGGTTGACGGTGGTCGAGCCGCCGGCACCAGGAATGGCGCTGAGGGTGGAGCTGCCGTTGGCGAGGGTGACCGCGCCGATGCCCTGGGTGACGGCGTCGGTGTTGCCGATGAGCAAAAGCGTGCCGCCGCCGAAGCTGAAGGCCTGAGTGGCGAGGGTGCCGCCGAGGGCGTAGTCGACGCGAAGGGTGCCGCCCTCGAGGGTGACGCCCGCGGTGGCGCCGGAGCCGAGCGCGTTGGCCGCGGCGACCTCGATCATGCCACCCTGGAGGGTGGTGCCGCCCGAGCGCGCGTTGGTCGCAGTGAGGGCCATGGTGCCGAGGCCTGTCTTAATGATGCGCTGGCCGTCATAGCCGCCGGCATCGTTGAGCTGGCCGGAGACCAGGAGGTCGCGCGCGGCCGCCCCGTCGTCGACCCGGAAGGTCAGGCTCGTGTTGTTGTTGTAGAGGTTGAGATTGCCCGCGATGGTCGAGACGCCGCGACCGGCGAGGACGTTGATGAAGTGGTTCTGGTTGAAGCCGAAGCGGAAGCCGTTGCCCTCGATGCGGCCGCCGTCCATGACGATCTGGGGGGCGTAGATGTCGCCGCTGATGTAGCGAAGCGTCCCGCCCAGGAGGTAGGCGGTCTGCCCCTGGGAGAAGGGATAGTTGGCTGCGCCCTCGACGGCGCCGCCCTGTAGCACGACGAACGAGGTGCCGTAGCGGGCCGAGCCTGGGAAGCCGAAGTTGGCTCCCGAGAAACGGAGGGTGCCCTGCTCGACCGTGTATCCGCCCGTGGCGTTGCCGCCGCCGGTGACAGTGAGGGTGCCGGTTCCGCGCTTGAGAAGCGAGGCGGCGCCGCCGGTCCAGGAACCGTTGTCGAAGTTGCCCGTCCAGGAGGTGCTGGCATTATTGGAGCCGACGACCAGGGCGGCGTCGTTGAGCCGACCCACCATGGCGCCCGACTTGGACTGGGAGGCAGATCCGGCGAAGACCAAGGCGCCGAAGCCGCCCAGGCGCCCGGTGTCGCCGCGGCCGACACCGTTCGTGGTGATGGTGCCGGATCCGCTGAGGGAGCCGACGACGAGGGGGCCGCCCCAGATGTCGACCGTGTTGTTGGCGACAAAGGCCGCGTTGGGAGCGTAGAAGCCCTGGTCGATAACGGTGGCGTTGCCGGTCGTCGTGAAGGTGCCCGTGTAGGTGGTGTGGACACCGGAAATCTGCCCGGCAACCGAAACGCCAGTATTGCCGATAATCGGGGCAACATTAGCCGCTTGAAGATTAAGGGAGCGTCCCGCAACCACGCGGGACGAATCCAGGAGAAGGCCCCGGGAGTTGCCCTGCCAGGCGCCGCTGGCCAAGGTCAGGTAGGTGGAAGAGGTGCCGAGCGAGGCGGATCGGGAGAAGCCGACGCTGCCGCCGCTGGTGCTGATGCCGCCAGAGGAATTCCAAAGGCCGCCGACGAGCGAGTAGCCGCGCTGGGCCTCGAGGGAGACGGAGCCGGACCAATTGCCCTGGAAGAGGGTGTTGCCGCCATCGGTGCGCCGGACCAAGCCGGTGCCGCTGACGGTGCCGGTGAAGGTGTTGGTGGCCGAGCCCCAGTTACGAATGACGCCGCCGGAGGAACCGATGATCAGGTTGCGGGCGAAGGTGGCGTTGACGTTCTCGTCGACGAGGCCGCCGCCGTTGAGGGTGACGGTATTGGAAGCGTCGCCGAAGCTCGAGTTGATGTTGACGACGCCTGAGGTAATCGTGACGCCGCCGGTGAAGGTGTTGGCCCCCGATAGCAGCAGGCTGCCGCCGACGCCTCCGCCCGTGGCGGAGATGTCGCCATGGGCCGCGAGGGTGAGGCCGCCGGAGCCGCTGATGATGGATCCAATGAAGATGTCGGTCCCGGTGCCGTTGGCGGAGGTGGTGAGGGTGCGACCACCGAGACCGAGGGTGCCGCCGGTGAAGGTGTAGCCGCCGGTGATGGTCAGCGACGCGAGCGAGAACGTACCGTCGATGGTCACGGTGCCACCCGCACCAGCGAAGACGGCATCATCACCGTCGGCCCAGGCCACCGAGCTACCGCCGGTGGCAGCGGTGTCCCAGACCAAGCCGGAGGCGGTCCAGGTGCCCGCGCCGCCGTCGGCGTTGGCAGAGGTGTCGGCACCATCCCAGTAAAGCGTCGCGGCGTGCGTCGCGGGCGTGAGCGCAGCGGCGGCGAGAAGAGCTCGGAAAAGGGCGCGATTAGACTTGGGGCTCATGACGTCAAAGTAGGTGTAAGGAATGACTGCGGAGGAGGGGTCCGAAGAGAGGGTAGATATATATCTGCTGAGGGGTCAGCCGACGGGGACTAATGTGTCCGATGTGTGACACGTATCAACACCTTTTGAGCCATAAATGTCACCAGTTTGCTGTGCATTTCCTTGAACCAACTCTGCAAACTAGACCCCAGGACAGCCATGACGCTGGACTAGGGGAGCTGGAAATGCAAAAAACGGGGTATGTCGGCCGATTTCATCCACATCAAGGGGGCTAGGGTGCATAACCTCAAGGGGGTGGAGGTACGGATCCCGCGCAACCGCCTGACGGTTATCACTGGGGTGAGCGGTTCCGGTAAGTCCTCTCTGGCCTTCGACACTCTCCATGCCGAAGGCAGTCGGCAGTACCTGGAATCCCTGTCGACCAAAGCTCGGGGATTGCTGGAGGCGATGCCCCGGCCAGATGTCGACTTCATCCACGGACTCTCGCCGGTCATCGCCATCGCGCAGCGGGGCTCGGGCGGGGCGAACCCGCGGTCGACCGTCGCAACGGTGACGGAGATTGCCGACCATGCACGGCTGCTTTGGTCGCTATGCGGCGAACGTCGATGTCCCAAGGATAACGGACTGATTGGCCGTCGATCATTAGACGACTGCCTGGCGCCACTGATGCTGCTGGAGCCGGGCACACGACTTATCCTAGTCGCGCCGCTGCGCCGCGACCGCCCCTCCGTGCTCCTGGAGAGCCTGGCCGACCTGGTGCGAAGGGGCTTCTCCCGGGTACGCCTGGACGGAGAGGTCCTGACTGCGGAGGAGGCGGAAGGGAAACTCGTCGGCAGGACCGAGCGCCAACTCGACGTGGTGGTCGACCGCGCGGTGGCGGGACCGGACCATCGTAGCCGTCTGGCCGACTCGCTGGAGCTGGCCTTCCGCGAGGGCAACCGTCGATGCCTGGTACTGGCGGAGAAATCAGGCTCCTGGAAGGAGCTACCGATGTCACTCGCCCTCGCCTGCGAGACCTGCGGCGAAATTCATGAGCCACTCGGCCCCCGCGACCTCTCGCCCAACCATCCCCGCGGGGCATGTCCAAACTGCGACGGCCTCGGTCGCACACTCAGCTTCCGTGAGGGTCTGTGCATTCCCAACGAGTCGCTGTCGGTCTCGGAGGGCACAATCAAGCCATGGCGCATGGGCACACGCAAGATGCTCATCCGGCGCAACGCCCAGGTGCGTGCGCTGGCGGAGCAACTTCCCTTCGACCCAGACATGCCCTGGTCCAAACTCCCTGAGGAGACCCGGCGCATCCTGCTCCAGGGCGAGCCGGGACGAAATTTCCTCCTGCCTCCCATCAAGGGGCGCAAGTTAGTCGAGGCGGAGTGGACAGGTTTCTTCGGCGAACTCACCCAAGTCTTCCGCACCACCTCAAGCGAATCGCTGCGCCAAAGGCTGCTCGCTTTCCAATCGGCCACGCCCTGCCCCGCCTGCGGCGGACGTAGGCTCTCCGCGGGCGCGCTGGCGCTGCGATTGAATGGGCTCAACCTCGCGGAGTTCCTCGCCCTGACCGTACCCGAGGCGTTAGAGTTCACACGCGGTCTGACCAAACTACCCTCGGTGAAGCCGGCGGAGGAGGCGCGGCGCGGCCTCGAGCAGCGACTGGGCTTCCTCAGCGAAGCCGGACTCTCCTACCTGACACTTGACCGGGAGTTCGGAAGCCTCTCAGGAGGAGAGGCTCAGCGCGTACGTCTAGCCTCGCAGTTGGGTATCGGGCTGGTCGGCGTCACCTACGTATTAGATGAGCCCAGCATCGGGCTGCACCCACGGGATCACCTTCGTCTGCTTGGCTCGCTGCGCCGCCTGCGCGACCTCGGCAACACCGTCGTGGTAGTCGAACACGACCGCGAGATGATCGCGGCGGCGGACCACCTTGTGGAGATGGGGCCCGGCGCCGGCGAGGAAGGTGGCAACGTTGTCTTCGAGGGCACGCCGACGGAGGCAGGGGTCTGCGCCACCTCCCGGGCAGGGGCCTGGCTGTCGGGGCGGGCGAGCCCAGCGACGCGCAAGACTCTGCCACCGCCAGAGGCCTGGCTGAAGGTGCTGGGCGCAACGGAGCACAACCTCCAGAACGTGGATTTTCGGCTACCCATTGGACGTCTCACCGTGCTCTGCGGCGTCTCTGGCTCGGGCAAAAGCACGCTCGCCCTCGACGTGCTCGGGGCGGTGGCCGCGCGCCGCATCAACGGGGCGCGCGTCTTGCCCGGAAGTCACCGTGGCATCGAAGGCCTGGAGCGCTTCGAGGCCTACACCTTGGTCGACCAAGAACCCATCGGTCGAAGCCCGCGCTCCAATCCCGCGACGTTTACTGGCATCCTCGACCATCTGCGCGACCTCTGGGCATCGACCGCTCTGGCGAAGGCGCGCGGATACGGTCCGGGACGCTTCAGCGCAAACGTGCGCGGGGGACGTTGCGAGGCCTGCTCGGGCGAGGGCGCGGTAGCGCTCGACATGCAATTCCTCGGAGAGACCTACGTGGAATGTCCCAGCTGCGGGGGGCGACGTTTCAACCGTGAGACGCTCGAGGTCCGTTTCAAGGGCCTGAGTATTGCGGACGCTCTTGCGCTTTCGGTCCGCGAGGCAGCTGAAACTTTCCGAGCACAACCTCGGCTCGCCGAAAAGTTACGCACACTTGAAGAAGTGGGGCTGGGTTATCTGCGACTAGGACAGCCCGCCACCACCCTCTCGGGTGGTGAGGCACAGCGCCTGAAGCTGGCCGCGGACCTCGCGCGGCGCGAGCACGGCGGACGGCTCTACATCCTCGACGAGCCGACCACGGGGCTGGCCTCCGACGATGTCGAGCGTCTGATGGCCCTGCTCTTTCGGCTTCGTGACGCGGGAGCCACCTTACTCGTCATTGAGCACCACTTGGATGTCATTCGCGCGGCGGACTGGACGACCGAGCTCGGACCCGAGGGAGGGGCCGCGGGTGGCCAACTGCTTCATGAGGGGACTCCAGAGAGCCTAGCCAAGGCGAAGACGCCCACCGGGCTCTGCCTGCGGGGCTAAGGGAACAGGGGAGTTCCCTTTCCCCCTTCCCCTCGGGCCTCTCTCCTGCCACGCTTGCGGGGATGTCCGATCTCGCACCCAGCCTGAACGGGGCCCAGAAGGCCCACCTCCGGAGCCTTGCCCAGACCCTCGATCCGAAGGTTTTTGTGGGTAAGGAAGGGGCGACTCCCGCCGTCGCGCGCCTGCTCGACCTAGCCTTCGGCAAGGCCGACTTGGTCAAGGTACGCTTCACCGCCGCGCGCGAGGAACTCGAGAAGCAGGCAGACGCCCTGGCCATCGCCACTCGCAGCGCACGCGTAGGCTCAGTGGGCAAGACCGCCTCCTTCTACCGCAAGGGCGGGGAGGATGCCGGGGAATGAGTCCGGAGCACCAAGCCGAGCTGAAGCGGCATATCGCGACCACTGAGGCCGCGCTTGCTGCCGCCCTTGCCGCCCACGCCGGACCCTCGCAACGCTTAGCCGCGGCCATGCGCCACGCACTGACCTCCGGCGGCAAGCGCCTGCGGCCGGTGCTCTGCCTCGCCGCTGCCCAAGCCGCCGACCCCGGGGCCGACGCCAGCCGCGTCGCCGCGGCGCTCGAGTGCGTGCACACCTACTCGCTGATCCATGATGACTTGCCCTGCATGGATGACGCCGACCTGCGGCGGGGTCAGCCTACCGTACACCGCGCCTTTGACGAGGCCACCGCCGTGCTGGCGGGAGACGCGCTCCTCGCACTCGCCTTCATCCTCACTTCCGACCACCCACCGGCCCTCGCCCGTGAACTCACTGCAGTCCTAGCCCGCGCCGCCGGCCCGGCTGAGCTAGTCGGGGGACAGATGGAGGACACGCTTGGCCTGAACGGACCGGCCACTGCTGAGCGACTGGCTTACATCCAAGGAGGCAAGACCGCAGCGATGATCGCGGCGGCGCTGGAGATGGGAGCCCTCGCCGGAGGAGCGCCCGAGAAGGCCCGCGTGGCCTTGCGCCGCGCGGGACTCTCGCTGGGCGCAGCCTTCCAAATCGCCGACGACCTACTCGACTTGGAGGGCGACCCTGCCCTGCTGGGCAAGCCCACTGGCGCCGACGCAGGGCGAGGCAAACTGACGCATCACGGCTTGCACGGCGTGCCGGCCGCGCGCGCGAGGTTGGCCGAACTCACCGCCACCTGTCTCGGTGAGCTCCGCGAATGCGGCCTGGAGACAGGCTTCCTGCAGGCGCTCGCCGTTTCCTTAGTCGAACGCAGGAACTGACATCACCTTGTCCACCGCTTCCCCTCTGCCCGCCCCGCTCGACCCCCAGGACCCCAAGGTCCGGGAGCGACTCGGGCGAGCCTACCTCGTTGGCCTCCAACGTCCCGAGCAGGATGCACGCGAGTCGCAAAGTCTACTTGAGGAGCTTCGCGAGCTTGTCGGAAATTTGAACATCGAGGTGCGTGGAGACACCATTGCCCGCCTCCGCGAGGAGCACCCGCGGCACCTAGTCGGCACGGGCAAGATGGAGGAGATTGCCGCGGTGGCTCGAGGGCTGGAGTGCGGGCTAGTTGTCTTCGACGACGCGCTCTCGCCAGCTCAACAGCGTAATTGGGAGAAGGATGCACCAGGACTTCGCGTGATTGACCGTCAGGAGGTCATCTTGGACATCTTCGCTTCCCGAGCCAAGACGCGCGAGGCCGTGCTGCAGGTGGAGCTAGCTCGACTCCAGCAGCAATTACCACGCCTGCGCCGTCTCTGGTCGCACCTCGACCGCCAGCGCGGCGGTGGCGCGATGCAGCGCGACGCCGGCGAGACCCAGCTTGAGATGGACCAGCGTGGCATCCGCGATAAAATCGCCCGGGTGCGGCGCGAGCTCGACGAGGTGGTCCGACAGCGCGCCACGCAGCGCAAGCAACGTCAGCGCGTCCCAGTACCGACCTTCGCCATCGTGGGCTACACCAACGCGGGTAAGTCCTCGCTGCTCAACCGGCTGACTGGTGCCCAAGTGCTCGCGGCTGACCAGCTGTTCGCAACCCTCGACCCGACGACCCGACGCCTGACCCTACCTTCCGGCCGAGGCTTGCTCCTGACCGACACCGTGGGCTTCGTACGACGCCTACCGCACCGCTTGGTGGAAGCCTTTAAGGCCACGCTAGAGGAGTCGGTCCAGGCCGACGTGCTCGTGCATGTGGTCGACCTGAGCTCGCCCGACGCAGCGGTTCATGCGGAGACCACATTACAGGTGCTACGCGAGGTCGGGGCGGGCGAGCGGCCCGTGCTGACTGTGCTCAACAAAATCGACCTCGTGTCCGATCCCATGACGCTCGCAGAGGGCTTGGCCCGGCACCCCGGTGCCTTGGCGGTCAGTTCCCTGACCGGAGCCGGCATCCCTGAGCTCCTAGCCGAACTTGACCGACTGGCGACGCGAGGCGACCACCGGATGAGCCTGCTCATCCCTCACGAACGCTACGACCTGGTGGCCAAGCTGCACGGGGCGGCCGCCATCCTCTCGGAGAAGCCCACCGATGACGGGGTCGCCATCGAGGCCCTGGTCCCGGAACGCCTGTTCGAAGCAGCCACCCCCTTCCTGCAAAAGGTTGCAACCTGAGGGCAGGTGGGTTGTCAAAGGGGCTGCCATGCGCCACCTCGCCCTGCTCGCCGCCTTCGCACTCCCCTCCCAAGCCTCCGCCCAGACCAAGGAGGAGGTGTATGAGAAGAGCATCAAGCCGATGATGGAACGCTCCTGCGTCTCCTGCCACGGCGGCAAGGACAAGGAGGGCAAGGTCCGGGTCAAGGGCGGGTTCCGCGCCACCAGCCTCGAGGCACTCGTCAAGGGCGGCAAGGAGCAGGGTACCGGGATCACCTGGGGCAAGCCCATGGAGAGCTCCGTCTACCTGCTTTCCAAGGCCGACCGCGAGGACGAGCTCGCCATGCCCCCCAAGAAGAGCAGCAACAAGCCCCTCACTCCCGAGGAGCTCGAGGTCGTGCGTAAGTGGATCGAGTCGGGTAAGTGAGCCGCTGAGGCCTTCATCATTCGTAGATTCTAGGGGCTGGGGGTTGCAACCCCTAGCCCTTTTCATTGTCTAGGAATCCGATGGCCCGCTATCTCGCACCCTTGCTGCTGACAGCCCTCGTTGGGGCGGCCACGCCTATCGACTTCAATCGCGACGTGCGGCCCATTCTCAACGAGAAATGCATGGGGTGCCATGGCGGTGTGAAACACGCCGGCGGTATCTCCGTCCAGTACCGAGAGGACATCCTCGGCAAGGGTGAGTCGGGCAAGCCCTGCGTGGTCCCGGGCAAGCCCGAGCAGAGCGAGCTCATCCGCCGCATCCTAACGGACGACCACGACGACAAAATGCCCAAGGAGAAGGACCCTCTGAGCCAAGCCGAGGTCGACACCCTAGTTCGCTGGGTCAAGGAGGGGGCCAAGTGGGACGACCATTGGTCCTTCATCGCCCCCAAACCCGCGCCTGCGCCAGCAGTCCGCAAGCAGGCTTGGGTTCGCAACCCCATCGATGCCTTCATCCTCGCCCGCCTCGAGCAAGCCGGTCTCTCCCCTTCGGCCGAGGCGGACAAGGTCACACTCCTTCGCCGCGTCACTCTCGACCTCACAGGACTCCCCCCCACCGCTGAGGAGACCGCAGCCTTCGTCGCTGACGCATCCCCCACCGCCTACGAGCGCGTGGTCGATCGTCTCCTAGGCTCGCCTCGCTTCGGGGAGCGCTGGGCCACGATGTGGTTGGACATCGCACGCTATGGAGACTCCAAGGCCATCGGCCAAGACAGCACGCGCCACATCTGGCCGTATCGCGACTGGGTTATCCGTGCCTTCAACCAGGACATGCCGTGGGACCAGTTCATCATTCGTCAGATGGCGGGAGACCTCCTGCCGGAAGCCGAGCGCGACCTTGTCGCCACGGGCTTCCATCGGCTCACGAAGTCGAACGACGAAGGAGGGACCAACGATGAAGAGTATCGCACGTACGCTGTCATCGACCGGGTGAACACCACCTGGAACGGCTTCATGGGTCTACAGATGGCCTGCGTGCAGTGCCATAGCCACCCCTACGACGCGCTGCGCGACAAGGACTACTACGGGAGCTACGCCTTCCTCAACCAATCCCAGGATTCGGACAAGCCAGACGATCGGCCGACCATCGCCTTCCCGACCGACCCCACGGCCGAGCGCCGCATCCGTGCGGCCATCGCCGAGGCAGCCAAGGCTGGGCCCGCGCCTGCGCCCGCCGAGCCCACCTGGAGCAGCCTCCGTGCTTCGCGCACGGCCTGTGCCGAGGGCACTGTGCTGACCGCCCAGCCTGATGGCGCCATCGTAGCCAATGGACCTAGGCCCGATGCCTCAGTCAGCGAGATTGACCTGTCGGCGGGCAATTTAAGTCGCCTTAGTGCACTGGCCATCAACATCCCAGGCTCGGCGAGTAAGCCGGTTGGACGTCATCCCGACGGTAACTTTGTGCTCAGCGCGGTAGAGGTCTCGCGCGTCGGCGCGACGCCAGCACCCGTGCTGGCGCGTCGCCTGCGCATCGACATCCCTGGTAGCGGCAAGGTGGTCAACGTCTCGGAAATCGAGGTGCTCGACGCCGCCGGCAACAATATTGCCCTCGGTGCCAAGGCGACCCAGTCGTCGACTTCACCCGGCTACCCCGCCGCCATCGCCGTCAATGGCAAGCGCTCGACGGGCATCGATGACACCACCTCCACCCAGACGCAGAACGACCCCTGGATCGAGATTGACCTCGGTGCGCCCCGCGCCGTCGCGTCCATTCGCATCTGGAACCGGATGGACGGAGGTAACGATGCGCGCCTGACCGGTGCCGTCGTCTCACTGCGCGACGCCGCTGGGCGCGAGACCTGGTCGAGGCGCCTCCCGCTACGGCCCTCGCGTCAGCTCATCGAATGGAAGCTGGACCGTCCCGAGCACGTTCTACCAGTCGGACTCGCGGAGGCCAGCTTCTCTCAGGGCGAGTACCCCGCCTCCCTCGTCCTTCATAACTCCTCGCCCGCAACCAGTGGCTGGGCCGTCGGCCCCCGCGTGCGTGAGCCTCATCGCCTAACCCTGCGCCTTACCGAGACGGTAGCCCTCGCGCCTGGCGAGCAGATCCGGGTGCGACTACATCATGCTCATGCCAAGCCCGGCTATGCGGGCATGGACATTGCCGCCTTCGCCCTATCCTCAACGGATGCCCCCCATGCCCTCGCCCATCAGCCGCTTGGGACCCTCGCCAAGCTCGAGCAGGAGCTGCGCGCACTGCCCAGTGTGCGCCTGCCGGTGATGCTCGACCTGCCTGCAGGGAAACAGCGCAAGACCCACCTCCTCGTACGCGGGGCTTGGGATAGCCCAGGCATGGCCATCGCAGAGCCTTTCACCCCAGCCACCCTCCATCCCTTCCCCCAAGATCAACCGCGCGACCGTCTGGGCTTCGCACGCTGGATTGCTTCAAAGGACAATCCCCTCACCGCCCGGGTCGCGGTTAACTATTTCTGGCAGGAGCTCTTCGGTAAGGGGCTGGTGCTCACTTCCGAGGACTTCGGCACGATGGGCGAGAAGCCCAGCCACCCCGAGCTGCTCGACACCCTATCCCATCGCCTCATGCACGAGTGGGGCTGGAGCCCGCGGAAAGCCATCCGCGAGATGGTGCTTTCCGCGACCTACCGACAGTCCTCCCTTCCCTCGTCCGAGCTGAGGGAGCGCGATCCCAAGAACCAACTCCTCGGGCGCGCCTCCCGCAAGCGCCTCAGCGGGGAGATGGTCCGCGACCAGGCTCTGGCCGTCGCCGGCTTGCTGAACATCGCCCAGACGGAGGGGCCGCCCTTCGTGCCGCCCTCACCGGGAGGCTACCTGCGTAACGCCTTCAGCGGGGCGAGCGAGGTGCGGGTGACGACCGACGCTGGGCGCTTCCGCCGCTCGGTCTATGGCTTCTGGAAGCGCCTCGAGCCCTTCGCAGTGCTGACGCTCTTCGACGCCTCCGACCGCGATGCCTGTGCCACGCGACGCACCAACACCAACTCACCCCTGCAGGCCTTGACCGCGCTCAACGAAGGCATCCTCGTCGAAGCCCAGAAGGGTCTCGGTAAGCGCCTGCTCGTCGAGGAGGGGGATGACGCGGCCAAGATCCGTGCTGGCTTCGCCCTGATTGGCGACACCCAGCCCCCGGACGCCGCGGTGAAAGCCGCGCTCTCGCTGCTGGAGTCCTCCCGCAGAGCCTACACGGCCGACATCGAACTGGCGCGTAAGGCTGGCCTGACATCCGAGGAGGCCGCCTGGTGGCAGGTCGCCACCGCCCTGCTCAACAGCGACGCAGCCCTCAATCGAAACTGATATGCGACCCGCCAATCCCCAAGGCTTGGCCGACGAGGCCGTCCGCGAGCACCTCCGCCTAGTCACCCGTCGGCAGTTCATGCGCAACGCAGGCCTCTGCCTTGGCGCGGCCGCCCTGCCTGGTCTCACCGGCAAGGTCCACGCGGCCGAGCCTACCGAAGCAGGCCTCGGGCCTCGCCCCGCGCCCCACCGAGCCAAGGCCAAGCGCGTCATCTACATCCATCTGGCTGGCGCGCCCTCGCAGCTCGAGCTCTTCGACCCGAAGCCCGACCTGATGAAGCTGCACGGCGAGCTCTGCCCCGAGTCCTTCATCGCTGGCAAGACCTTCGCCTTCATCAAGGGACGTCCCAAGCTGCTCGGGCCGCTCTACCCTTTCACACGCCACGGTAGCTCGGGGATGGAGCTGAGCGACCGCCTGCCCCAGCTCGGTCAGGTAGCAGACGAGCTCACCCTGATTCGCAGCCTCTGGACGGAGCAATTTAACCATGCGCCCGCCCAGATGCTGGTGCAGACCGGCTTCCAGCTCTCCGGGCGCCCCTCCTTCGGCAGTTGGGTGATGTATGGTCTTGGCACGGAGAACGCCAACCTACCCGGCTTCATCGTCCTACTCTCTGGCGGTACTAAGCCCGATGGCGGCAAGGCGCTGTGGTCCTCGGGCTTCATCCCCTCGGTCTACCAAGGCACGCAATGCCAGACGGTGGGAGATCCCATTCCCTTCCTCGCCAACCCTGCCGGGGTTAACGGCGACCTGCGTCGTCAGGCGCTCGATGCCATCGGCGCGATTAACCGCGCGGAGCACGCTGAACTGGGCGACCCGGAGACCCTCACCCGCATTGCCCAGTACGAGCTGGCCTTCCGCATGCAGATGTCCGCCCCAGAGGCGACTGACCTCTCCCGCGAGAGCCCGGCCACACTCGCTCGCTACGGCGCAGAGCCGGGCAAGGAATCCTTCGCCAACAACGTGCTGCTCGCCCGGCGCATGGCAGAGCGTGGCGTGCGCTTCATCCAACTCTACGACTGGGGTTGGGACATGCACGGCGAGGCCGCGCACACCGACCTAGCCAAGGCCTTCACCGCCAAGACCCGCTACATGGACCGGGCCTGCGCAGCCCTCATCGCCGACCTGAAAGAGCGCGGGATGCTCGACGACACCCTCGTGGTCATCGGCGGAGAATTCGGGCGCACCCCCATGTGGGAGAACCGCAGCGGCGCGGATAATGCCTTCTTCGGCCGCGACCACCACCCCGCGGCCTTCTCCATGATCGTCGCTGGCGGCGGCTTCCGCCCAGGCCTGACCTACGGTCGCACCGATGAAATCGGCTACGAGATTGTCGATGGTAAGATGCACGTGCACGATCTGCAGGCGACGCTCCTCCACCAGCTCGGCCTCGAGCACGAGAAGTTTACCTACCGCTACCAAGGAAGAGACTTCCGCCTGACCGACACGCGCGGCAAGGTCATCCGCGCCCTCCTCTCATGATGCCCTCCAAACTCCGGCCCTGGATAGCCCTCGGGGCGACCGGAGCCCTTATCCTACTCGCCCTCGGCCTTCCTCCGGACGGGGTTGAGCGCGGCCCTGCCCTGATTTCTATCATGGGCAAGTGGCACCTGCTCGCCCTGCACATCCCCGCCGCCCTCCTCCTGCTCATCCCTCTAGCGGAGCTCGCCCTCCGCGAGCCGAAACCCTCGAGGACTCTCCGGCTGATGGGAGATTTCGCCGCGGTCGGTACCTGGATGGCAGCCGTCCTCGGTATCTTCCATGCCCACTTCAATGGCTACGAGGGACAGGGCATTCAGGATCATCTCTGGCTAGGGGTCGGCTGCGCCGCCTTGGCCGCCGCCGCCTGGTGGTTGATGGAGGCGGCCTTTGTGACTCGAGTAGCCGTGCAGGTGGCCGCAGCCTTGGCGGTGGGCGCGGCCGGACACGTGGGTGGCGAGCTCGTGCACGGGGAAGGATTCCTCACTCGCGCTTCGGGCGCCAAGCGCGGGGAGACGGTGGACGTCTCGGTGGACCTCGCCGCCATGACCCCTGCAGAGCTCAGGCTTTATGTCTACGAGACCAGGGTAAAGCCCCTGCTCGCCGAGAACTGTGTAAGCTGCCACGATGACAAGAAGCAGAAGGGCAAGCTGCGGATGGATTCCATCGCCGCCCTCGAAAAGGGTGGAAGTGAGGGTCCTGCTTTGGTCTGGGGTAAATCCGCCGAGAGCCTGATCGTGGTGCGCTCCTCGCTACCACGCGACGATGACGAGTCGATGCCACCCGATCCCAAGGAGATGCTGACCAAGGAGGAAGTCGATATCCTGCGTTCCTGGATTGATGGCATCGCACCTGTGCCCGCCGCGGTGCCCGTCACTCCGCCCACCAAAAAGGTCGCCCAAGCGCCCGCCAAATTCCCCTCCAACCAAGAGCTTCGCAAGGTGGCCGAGAAGTTGGTGACTACGGAGGGGCTGACCGCCGTTCCCCGGGCACTGGATAGCAACGCTGGCCTAGTCATTGCCGCCCATGCCGTGGCCGCGAGGTTTGACGATGCGGCCTTCCTCCGGCTGGCTGCCTCTGGCTCAGCCATCGCCGAGCTCGACCTTTCTCGAACTAAGGTGACCGAGGCCTCTGCAGTCCACCTCGCAAAGTTTCCCAACCTCGAGGTGCTCGTGCTCAATGAGACCGAGGTAGGCGATGCCTTTGCCAAGGCTGCAGCCACCCTGCCCCGCCTTGAGCGACTCGCCATGAGATCGAGCAAACTCACCGACGCCGGACTATCGGCACTCGCCCAATCCCCCATGCTCGGCTCGCTCTTCGTCGGTCAGACCGCCGCCACCGCACAGGGACTCGGCACACTACGAGCGGCCAAGCCCCAGCTACGCCTGTTCACGGATATCGCTCTCGAGAGCAAGACTGCGGCTGCGCCGCCGGACAAGGCGGAGATGCAGGCCCGGGCGAATGCTGTGAAGTAGAGCTCAGGCGGAACCGCCTAGATGTAACTTCAGGCCATCATGGGCCAGGGCGACGCGCGGGTGGGTGGAGGCGAGCTTGCGGGAGTAGGTAGCGTAATCGACCTGGTAGGTCATGTGCGTCAGGTAGGACTGTCGCGCGCCGATGGCCTGGGCAACGTCGCAGGCTTCGTCCACGGTCAGGTGTGTCGGGTGCCACTCGGGACGTAACCCGTCGATAATGGCAACATCCACACCCTGGGCGAGGGCGCGGGCGGCCGCGGGCACACGCTTGCAATCGGTGAAGTAAGCAAGTCGAGCGCCGGTCGAGGGCTCCTCAAAGACTAGGCCAAGGACATCGACGCCATGGGGCAGTAGGGTCGAGCGCACGATGCCACCGCCCGGAAGGACGAGCTCGGTGGGCATGAGGCGGGGATCGAGGGCCACATAGCCGCTACTGGCTGGCTTGCCGATGGCGTAGGGAAAGATGGCCTGCACGCGGGCAAGCCCCTCATCGGTGGAATAGAGCGGGATGGAAGCGCCGGAGCGATTGGTGCAGAACTGGCGCAGGTCGTCCATGCCGAGCACATGGTCGGCATGACCATGGGTGAGGATGACGGTGTCGACCTCCGTCAGGCCGCAGTTAAGGCACTGGGAGCGGAAGTCTGGGCCGCAGTCGACCTGCACGTGATGGCCTTCGATGACCACATGGATGCTCGAGCGTGTGCGCCAGTTGCGAGGCTCACCCCGGTCCCAGCCAGGGTTGGAGTGGGCCACCAGGGGGACACCCTGGGAAGTGCCGCAGCCAAGCACGGTGATTTCCACGCCTGGAGGGGAACCGCGCGAAGGGTCCGTGGCAAGCGCTGGCTCAGGCGCGGGTGGGGCGCGGGCGATAGTCCAAGTAGGAGACTATGTCAGACCCCCTCGGCGGTCACTCGGGTGAAATCAATGGTGAAGGCCTTACCCTCAGGAGGGGTCCCGCAGTTGCCGATAAGGGAAATCGCCCGCTGGACCAGGGTCGCAGCCTTGGCGCTGGAGGGCTGCTTGATCCATCCCGAGAAGCTTACTTGGCCCGAGGCTGAAATGGAGACGCGCACACCGCAGAGGAGACCGCCGAGATCATCGCCCTCCGACGAAACCACGCCGGCCCAAGCATCGCGGAAGCGGGCTAGAACCTCGCCAGCGTAGAGTTGCCGGGCGCTGGCGGTGCCGCCACCGCCACCATTCTCACCAGTGCCAGTGGCACGACCGAGTGAGACGCCGGAGACACCGCCAGTGGCGGTGCCGGGAGTGCGGCCCTCGCCGCGCCCACGATTGAAGTCATCAAGGGAGACCCGGTTGGTGGTAGCCGCGGTGGTGGCGCCACGCGAGGAGGAGGCGGAGGAGGACGCGGCGGCAGGCTGAGTTGGCTGCTCGCGACTACGTAACACCTTATCCATGTCGATCGGCCGAGCCTTAAAGAGGGGCGAGCCTTGCTCCGAGCCCTTCGCCACACCTTCCTTGCGGGCAACCTCGCCTGGCTTGCGCCCTGGGACGCCATCAAGGGTGAGGAGTAAGGGGTCCACGGCGTCGAGGGATTCCGCCTGACGCGAGCCCCACCAAGAGGCGCCGACGAAGGCAGCCAGGATAAGGAGGTGGACGAGCACCGAGCCAACCCATCCTCGCGAACCCTCGGCCATGGCTCAGCGCACCTCCGTGTCGATGGCGACCTTGGAGAGGCCCTTCGACTTAGCGGCGGAAAAGATATCCATGAGACCCTGGAGTGTCACGGTGGCCTCGCCGCGCACCCGCACGATGGGCTGGTCCGCCTCCGGCAAGGCAGCGACGCGCGCGAACTCCGCCTCGAGGTCGCGTAGGGTGATGGGCTTGTCGGCCAGGCGAAGCTGGCCTGCAGCAGAAATCGAGACCACGAGGTAGCTCTGCTTAAGCTCGGGCGGCCGCCCTGCACCCTGAGTGGCCTTGGGCAAGTTGACCTGGGTGGTCTGCTCGAGCACCGGCGTGGCGATCATGAAGATGATCAGCAGGCAGAAGCAGAGGTCGAGCATCGGCGTGACATTGAGCTCCGTCATCGCCTGAAGCCGGTGAGGACGATTGAAAGCGCGGCGGGCCATTGCTCAGCGTGCGTCCTCCCAGCCGGGGATGACATCCGTAGGAGGAGAGGGACGGGGCGCCGGGGTGGCGAGGGGAGCCGGCGCAGGCGTGGAAACGGGCGCGGCGACGTAGGGGGCGGGGGCGGTGGACGCAGCGGCCTTGGCCTCTAGGTTGTAACGGACCTCGGCCTCGAGCTCGAGCTCGATGCGGTCGGCGGTCGAGCTAGCGAAGTTCTCCAGCTCGGTCGTCATCAGCTTCACGTGAGTAAGGAGGAAGTTGTAGCCGAAGGTGGCGGGGATGGCGACCACCAGACCGAGGGCGGTGGTAACGAGCGCGCCAGAGACGCCTGGAGCGAGCATCGAGATAGTCGCCTTGTCGGTTAGTGCAGCGAAGGTAACCATCACCCCCCAGACGGTACCGAGCAAGCCGAGGAAGGGACCGCCGGAGACGAGCGAGCTGAGCAACACCATCTTCTCTTCGTAGCGCACGAGGTTGCGCGAGATGCCGCGTTGGATGGCGTTCTCGACGTGCCCCATGCAGAGTGCGATGTCCTGGCGGGAGACCATCTTACCGCGATGGCGTTGGTAGGCGGTGGTGGCCTCGGCCACGAGGAACTCGTAGGGGCACAGGGCAGCACTGCGGGGGAAGTTGAGACCGGTGACCAGCGACTCGTCGCGGAGTCGGCGCTCAAAACCGTGGTTGCGACGGCGCAACTCGGTCATGTCGGTCCACTTTTGGATCATCGCGCCCCAGCCGATGAAGGAGCAGATGAGGAGGATGAGGGCGATGGCTCGGCCAGGCCCGTCCATCTGCTCGTAGAACCAGGTGGCACTGCGAGAAGTGGTCGCGAGGACGAGGAATGAGCTCAAGGAAAGCATCGGTTTGACTGTGGCGAGACCCGGGGGGAGGGCGAGACGGAAAGGCTGGGCTATTCCTCGATTGCCCTCCCCCGATGTCCCTCTAGGTTCCTACCCCATGCGCTCCCTTGTCGCCTTCCTCACCCTGACCTGCGCCAGTCACCTCAACGCCCAGGGCTTCGAAGATCCTTCGACGCCGATCACCCCCCCGGCCCGGGTTCTGCCCAAGCCAGCTGAGAGCGACCCCGGCTTCGCTCGCCTGCGCTCGATATCCTACTTCTTTAGCGAGGTGAAGACCTCAGAGAACCGTCCCGAGGACGGGGATCTCCGCGCCGAGCTGCGCGACCTTATCGAGCTGGAGCTGCGTCGGGCCAGCCTAACGCCCCGCGAGCTGCCCGCCCTCAATCCCGACGCCAGCGCCCCCCAGCTGATCATCGATATCCGCTTCGACCGCGGCCTTGGGCGCTACTCAGCCATCGTCGCCGTCAGCGTCCGTGACGAGGCCACCGTTCGGCGCAACAGCCAGCTTGTCATGGCCGAAACTTATCGCACGGAGCGCGCCGCCGCCGGCACCTCGGATTCCTTACTGACCCGCGATATCAAGAACCGCGCCCGCGAACTCCTCATCGAGCTCTTTGAGGGTATGGCCAAGGCACGGACCGCCCCCACCTCGCCGGTTGCCCGCTGAGGATATGTCGGCCGAGCGTCGCCTGCAGGAGCTAGGTATCTCCCTACCCACCCCTCCCGCGTCGGCGGGCGCCTATGTCCCTGCCGTCCGTACGGGCAACCTGCTGGTGCTCGCCGGCACGCTGCCGATGAAGGATGGCAAGATTGTCTACGCTGGTAAGGTCGGGCGGGACCTCGACATCGCTGCCGCCGCCGAGGGTGCGCAATTGTGTGCGCTCAATGCTTTAGCGAATGCCAAGGGCGCCCTTGGCTCGCTCGACTCGGTGCGCCGAGTTGTGATGGTCCAGGGTTTCGTTAACGGCATCGATGGTTTCTCTGATAGCCCGAAGGTGCTCAATGGTTGCTCCGAATTTCTCCTGGCGGTCTTCGGTGAAGCCGGGAAACACGCGCGCGCGGCAGTATCCGTCAATGGCCTCCCGCTGAACGCAGCGGTCGAGGTACAGATAACCCTGGAGGTTAGCTGAGCCAATCGGGCGCGCCGATTGAACCGCGTCTTTTCACTCTCGTGCATCCTCTGTCTCGCTTCCTCCTGGTTGCACTCGCCCTGACCGCGCTTCACCTTCTCGGCCTGCAGTTAAGTTTCGCCGTGGTGGCCAATGCCTCTCCACTTAATCTGGGTCTAGATCTGCTGCTCACTTATTGCTGGTTGGCGGTGCCCGCCGGACTTTGTCAGGCAGCGGTCCTTAGCCTGCCCGCCCCTGGGTTGAGCCAGACCACGAGCCAGGCGGGTCTCTTCGCGCGGGCGGTGACTGGGGCACTTGCCCTGACAATCGCCGTCGCTCTCCCAGTCGTCGCCCTGGCCGACCTACCGGAGTGGCTTGAAATCAAACTGAGTCCAGAGGCCGGCAGGGCTGTGCTCTGGTTGCTGCCCTCGGGAATCGCGCTGACTTGGATCGTCCTTTCCTTGCTGTTAACGTATCGTTCCAAGGGCGCACCTGACCTGGTGGAGCGACGCGTGGCCCAGGCAATGGCAGGGACCCTGGTCGGTCTAGCCCTTGCTACCCCTTGGTACATCGTGCTGCGTCGGAAGCAGCAATGTTTCTGCTCCCTCGGGACCTTCTGGGCGCTCTTGGTCGGGCTTTGGTCGCTTGTCCTTGTCGGCGGTCCCCTGCTCCTGCTGCTCGCCCGCGAGCGCCGGACGCGGGCCGCGCTGAGGTAGGGGCTGTATCGGGTAGGGGCAGCACCACGTGCTGACCTCTCCCCAACCCCAACCCCTCAGCTGCCGTCACCTGATTCTACCTAGGTAATCACCTGTCTTGGGGTGCTCTGCCTCGCTCCTAGCTTTCGGGGATGCACCCCCACCGCAAGCCGTTGCCGCACCATAGACCCGCATGGGTTGATCCCAATGCGGTTCATTTTATCACCATCAATTGCCAGCCCCGCGGCACCAACCAGCTAGCCGTTACGGATTGTTGGGAATCCTTGCGCTCTTGTGTCTATGACCTCGAGGCGAAGGGCTCCTGGTCCGTGCTGCTCCTGCTAGCGATGCCGGACCACCTTCATTTTTTGGCGCGCATCGCCCCCGGGGAGACGATTTCAAGGACCGTGGGGGCTTTCAAATGGCGCGTCTCGATGGCAACGAAAGTCCAATGGCAACGCAAATGGTTCGACCATCGGGTAAGGGATGAACGGCAGCAGCTTCAGCTTGAGCGCTACATCCGGGAGAATCCCGTCCGGGCAGGCTTGGTCGATGTCGCCGAAAAATGGCCTTATGTTTTTCGGAAAGCACCCGGGAAGGTGGGGTGATGTTAGGTCAGCACGTGGTGCTGCCCCTACCTGCGCGGCTTGAACGTCAGCGACTCTGAGTTGAGGCAGTGGCGCTCGCGGGTCGGCGGGGGGCCGTCGGGGAAGACGTGGCCGAGGTGGGCGTCGCAAAGGGCGCAGAGGATTTCGACGCGGACCATACCATGGCTGCGATCCTCGAGGGTGGCAACGTTCTCTGGCGCGATGGGCTGGAAGAAACTAGGCCAGCCAGTGCCGGAGTTAAATTTAGCGTCGGAGGAGAATAACGGCAGGTCGCAGCAGACACAGTGGTAGGCTCCGGACTTCTTATTGTCTAGGAGGGTGCCGCAGAAGGGTCGCTCGGTACCCTTGCTGCGAGTGATGCGGTAGGTCTCGGGCGGGAGCTGAGCCTGCCACTCGGCGTCGGTCTTGACCACCTTGGCGACCTTCTGGGGTGCGGTGACGCCGCCCATACCGTCGCTCAGACGGACCAAGACATGGGTGGCGGTGGAATCGTGGGCAGGCATGGAAGAGGAAGCGCGCGGCGCATCATGGTCGCAGGCGACGAGCAGGGGCAGGAGGGCGAGGGCGGCGAGGCGCACGAGGAAGAGATTGGAGGGATATCGAAAGGGGTCAAGGGAGGG
>JBFZFD010000136.1:0-12526 GCA_041306485.1 Opitutia bacterium
GGCGCCGACAGCACCTCCCTCGCCGCCGCCGGTCGCGACCTTGCCCGGGCCAACGCCGCCCTCGAGCTACGCGTCATCCAACTGGAGTCTGCCGCGGCCGAGAACCGACGGCTGCGGGCGATGCTCGCTGCGCCCGCCTTCCCGGAGTTCCGTACGCTGGTGGCGCGCGTCGCCACCCGCGAGAGCGGGGCTTGGTGGTCGAGCCTGACCTTACGACGCGGCCGAACTGACGGGGTGCGGCCAGGTTGTCCAGTGGTCTTCGGCGACCGAGTCGTCGGAAGGGTGCGCGCAGTGCACGTCGACACCTGTGAGGTCGAGCTCATCACCAGCCCCGGCTTCCGTTGCTCCGCCTTTCTCGAGGGCGACGAGGAGGTCGATGGCCGTCGGCGGACCGTCTTCGTTGAGGGCTCTGCTGCTCAGCCCTTCACCCAGCCGCGCGCGCGCGTGACTTTTATTCCCTACACCTACTCAGCGCCCGCCGGCCAACCCGCCAAAGTCGTTACCACAGGCCTAGGTGGCCTCTATCCGGCAGGACTCCGCCTGGGTACCCTCTTGCCTGGCCTTGAGGACACTCCCGAGGGTGCCTATCGCCACGGGATCCTCGTGCCTGCTGCTGACCTCTTTTCCCTTCGCGAGGTAGGCATCCTCATCCCGACACAACCCCAGCCCTACGAGGATCTCCGATGACGCCCTCGTTTGGCTGGCTGGTCGCGCTGGCCGCCTCCTACCCCTGGCTGCTCGCGGGCGACCTGCTCGGCGACCTCCTCGCACCCTGGCATCTCCTTGTCTTCGTGCCGGGCCTACTGCTTGCCACGCCAGTCCTGCGACTCGGCACCTGGCAAGCCATGGTCTTTGCCGCCTGCATCGGGCTCGCCTTCGAGTCCCGACGCCCCCTCCCGCCGGGCTCGGCTGCCTTCGTCCTGATGGCGCTCGCCGCCTTGCTCCAAGCCAATCGTTCGATGTTGGTCCGCCGCCGTGCTCCCTTGGTAGCGGCTGGGGTCAACCTGGTAGCCTGCGCCGCCATCCTGCCCCTCGCCGCACTCGACCACCCCGTCACTGACTGGTCGACGTGGGCCTGGGGGTGGCCCATCCAGGCGACCTTTGCCGGGCTCCTGGGCGCGGTCCTGCACCCTTGGGTCGGGGCGGTCCAGTCAGCTCTCCTCGAGCGAGCCGGCTTCCCGGAGGTGTCGGAGAGATGAGCAAGAGGGTCGAGCGCTCGGTAGAGAAGGTCCCATCTGGGAGGAGCAACCGTGGCCGCATCCTGCAGCAGGCGGCCATCGTCGGTGTCGCTCTGCTCTGCCTGTCCGCTGGACTCTTCAACCGGCAGGTCATCCAATCCGGCAAGTACGAGGAGCAGCACGAGCGCCAAGTGCGCCACGCGACCCTCATTCCCGCCAGCCGCGGGCGCATCTTTGACCGCAATGGATTCGTCCTCGCGGACAACCGGGTGAAGTGGAGCGTCAACCTTGATCTGGGGAAGCTGCGCAAGGCCATCCGTGCCGAGCAACGTCGCATCATCGCCTCGCAGCGCGCTGCCTCACCCTCGCCCTCTCTCTACCGGCCCGACATCGAAAAGGTGCTCGCCGAGGCACGGCGCATCGTGGCCCAGCAGCACCTTGACCGGGTCAACCTCGCCCTCGGTGAGCCTGGCAGGCCCGCCTCCTTCCGGGTCAACGAGATCGCGCTCGCTCGCCACATCCGCGACCGGCGCTCCTTCCCCTTCCCCCTCATCCCCGACCTTCGGATCGACGGCGAAGAGCCCTCTCGTTGGCTCGCCCGGTTCGTCGAGCAACTTCCGCATGACGAGGATTCCGCCCTCAACATCCAGAGCGAGATTGTGCGCGACTACCCCAACGGCGAGCTTGCCGCGCACATCCTGGGCTACGTAAAGGCCGCCGACCCCGGCGCGAGCGCCGCTGAAGCCCAACTGCGGGCGGACCTTTCCCAGAAGCACAACCTCGGCGCCAATAGTTTCGTCACTAGCCAGGGCTACCGCGGCGTCGCTGGGATTGAGCAGTCGTTCGACGACATCCTCGCCGGCAGGCTCGGCCACCAGGTCTGGGAGCGCAACATCGCCGGCGAGCGGCAGCGGCTCATCGCCAACGAGGCGCCTCGTCAGGGTACCCACCTCAACCTCTCCCTCGACCTGCGCATCCAGAAGGCTGCCGAGGCCGCCCTGCGGGCGACACGGGATGCCAATGGCGTTGCCCTCCCGGGCTCGGCCGCGCTGATCGACATCGAAACCGGCGAGATCCTCGCCTTGGCCAGTACACCCGCCTTCGACCCCAACCAGATGTCGGGGCGCGTCAGCCCAGAGTATTACAACAGCGTGGACGAGCGCGGAGGTTGGCTCAACCGAGCCACCCAGGGCCTCTACCCAGCCGGTTCCACCTTCAAGCTCGTCACCGCGATTGCCGGCATGCGCAGCCGGGTCGTGCGCCACGATGAGGTTATCGACTGCGGTCCCGGCCTCCTCGTCGGCAACCGCGTCTTCCCCGAGCACATCAGCGGCGGCTATGGCCCCACCGACCTCGAGAAGATGCTCATCGTCTCCTGCAACGTCTGGAACTACATCGTCGGCCTCCGGACAGGCCCCGAGGCCCTCGCCGCAGAATCCCGTCGACTCGGGCTAGACCAACGCCTCCTCGTTAGCTCTCACGATGGGGAATTGGAGACCAACCAAGTCACCCGTGGGATGGTCGTACCTGATCCCGAGTATAAACGGCGGCGTGGTCATGGCGCATGGTCCCAGGGCGACACCGCCAACTTCTCCATCGGGCAAGGCTACATGCTGACTACACCCCTCCACATGGGTGCGCTCACCGCCTCGATTGCGGGCAACCGCACCCGCACCAACCTCACTCTCATTGCCGACCCTGGACGTGGCCTTGGTATCCACGGAGGAGAGCCACTCGGCCTAACCGCCGCCCAGCGTCGGGCCTTCGTCGATGGCATGGCTCGCTGCGTTGACGAAGGCACCGCAGGCCCCATCGCTATCGCGGGTCTGGTCATCGCCGCAAAGACCGGTACCGCAGAGTACCCGCGCGATGGTCGCAATGCCCACCTGGCCTGGGCGGTCGGCTTCGCCCCGGCCAACCAGCCCCGGGTCGCCTTCGTGGTCTGCGTCGAGGGCGAGGATATGACCAGCTGGGGAGGCGCCACCGCCGGTCCCGTCGCCCGTGCTATGCTCGCAGCCTGGGCCGAGATTCCCAATGACGAGGCCGGTCAGCGCTGAGAGTCTCAGCCAATCATCACCAGTGCTCCAGGCCTGACAGCCTCGTATAGCTCGATGATGCCCGCGTCTGAGAGCAGGACGCAGCCATGACTGTTGGGCTGGCCTAAGCGCCCCGACTGGTTGGTGCCATGAATGTAAACCATCCGACGATGCGTGTCGACGCAGCGACCCTCGTCATCCTGGCCCGCGTTAAACCCCGGCTCGAGGCCCTCCAGCCGGAGGATCCGTGTGGTGATCAGGTTGTCCTCGGGCGACGGCCAGTCTGGCCAGGTGACCCCAGTGGCTAGGCGTGCCTTAAAGACCATACCTGAGGGCTCGCCATCGCCGATTCGCT
The DNA here is from genome assembly GCA_041306485.1 of Opitutia bacterium. Taxonomy (GTDB): domain Bacteria; phylum Verrucomicrobiota; class Verrucomicrobiia; order Opitutales; family UBA953; genus UBA8828. The sequence continues at coordinate 3,570 of JBFZFD010000136.1, forward strand.
CGCGAATCCGGTGCAAGCCCGTGGGCGTGCGGAGGGAGTCCTCAACGCAGCCCGTGCCGGCTCGCGCCGTGCTCACGGTATGCGTGCGCAGGTGGCGGCCATCCCGAAAGTGGTCCAATGTTTGCTGGACAACCGAGACCACGAGGCAATCGTCCGCCTTGGCCAAACCGAGCGCCTGTCGGCGCTCCTCCGCCAACTTCAACAACCTCAAGGATTCTTCGGATGGCATATCGCATTGGTATCGTGGGCGTGACCGGCGCCGTGGGTCAAGAGATCCTCGCGCTCCTCGCCGCGCGCTCCTTCCCCGTCGCTGAGCTGCGCCCGCTCGCCTCCGCACGCTCGGCTGGCCGTAGCCTCACCTTCGGTGGTCGTGACTGGACTATCCAAGAGGCCCGGCCGGAAGCCTTCGATGGCCTTGACTTCGCGATCTTCAGCGCCGGTGGATCCATCTCCCTAGCCCTGGCCGAGGAGGCCGTCCGCCGCGGTTGCGTGGTGATTGATAACTCCTCCGCCTTCCGGATGCGCGAAGACGTCCCGCTCGTCGTCCCTGAAATCAATGCCGAGGCCCTCGACGCCCACCGCGGCATCATCGCCAACCCCAACTGCTCGACCGCCATCGCCCTGATGGCCCTCGCCCCCCTCCATCGCGCCTTTGGGCTGCGTAGGTTCTTCGCCGCCACCTACCAGGCCGTCTCTGGCACTGGTGCCGAGGCCATGCGCGAGCTCGATGGGCAGGTCCGCGCCTGGGCTACCGGCAGCTCCCTTCCGCCCCAAGTCTACCCCCATCCCATCGCCTTCAACCTCATCCCCCACGTCGATAGCTTCCTCGAGGACGGCTACACCAAGGAGGAGATGAAGCTGCTACACGAGGGCAGGAAAATTCTCGGCCTCCCCGGCCTCCGCGTGACCACCACCTGCGTCCGCGTGCCCGTCTTCCGCGCCCATAGCATCGCGCTCAGTGCCGAGTTCGAGCGCCCCGTCTCCGTCGCCGCCGCCCGCGCAGCCATCGATGCCTTCCCAGGTGTCGAAGTGCGCGACGACCCGGCCACCAAGTCCTACCCCATGCCGCTCGACTACGCTGGGCGCGAGAAGTGCGGCGTCGGCCGCATCCGCCTCGACTCTCTCTTCGACAACGGCCTCTCCCTCTGGGTCTGTGGCGACCAGCTTTGGAAGGGCGCTGCCCTCAATGCCATCCAGATCGCCGAGGCACTGGTCGCCCGGGGGAAACTCCGCGTCGGCTAGTCGGCTTTCGGTTTGCCTCCACGGCCCAGCCGCCTCCAATGTGAGGCGTCGGGGCCCGATAGCTCAATGGTAGAGCAGTTGCCTTTTAAGCAATTGGTTCTGGGTTCGAATCCCAGTCGGGCCACCCGGCACTCACGTCGGCGAGCAACTGGCTGGCTTACTCGCCCCACGCGGCTTTTTTCTCTTGAAACCAGCCTCCGCCTTTGTCCTCATCCGCTTCCCGCTGTCTTGGCCGGATAGCTCAATGGTAGAGCAGTTGACTCTTAATCAATTGGTTCGGGGTTCAAGTCCCCGTCCGGCCACCAGCGGGACTCTTTTTTGCCGACCTAGGTCCTAGCCCTAGCGGGCTCCGCGCTGGCGGACGGCCTCGAAGAGGCAGACTCCAGCGGCCACTGAGACATTAAGGCAAGGCACCGAGCCAAGCATAGGGATGCGCAAGAGGAAGTCGCAGGTCTCCGCCGTCAGGTGGCGAATCCCATCGCCCTCGGCTCCTAGGACAATCGCGAGCGGGCCCGTCAGTCGCGCCGAGTGGAGGGACTGGCTGGCCTTGTGGTCGCTCGTCCCTGCGATCCAGACACCGCAATCCTTCAGCGTGCGCAGAGCGCTGCGCAGGTTATTTGCCTGCACGATGGGGAGGCTTTCGGCAGCTCCCACCGCCACCCTTCGCACCGTCTCATTGACCGGGGCCGAGTTCTTGCGGGTAATGACGACGAAGGCGCAGCCTGCGCAGTCTGCTGTTCGGAGCAAGGCGCCCACGTTATGGGGGTCTTGGATGCCATCCATGACGAGGATCAAGGGGTCCTTGTGACCCTCCAGCAGGCGGGCGATGTCCCCCTCGTCCAAGAGCTTGAGCGGCTTGGTCGGGTCGCTGTGTCGGTTCTCTCGGGCCATGCCCCAGCCAAGCCCGCCACCCTCGACATGGGAACCCGAAAAGCCGGGACGTTTGCCCTTCCCATCCCGGGGGTTGCCGAGGGCGGCTCCCCACCTCCCCTACTGGCCAGCACCCCGTCTCGCCCCACACCCTATCCAAGAAGTGATGCCACGGCAGCACTGAGTCTGCCCTTGCTGGGCTGAATCCTGGGAATCGTGCAATGCTGGCTGCGCCGTTACCTATGCTGTGCCGCTCCCCGGTCCCAGAGCCGCTATGCCCCCGAGACCCTGAAGTCGGTCTTGACATGAACGCCCTATCACCTGACCATCTGTTCATGAAAGCCCCCACCGATCGCCAACAGGCCATACTCGCCTTCATGCAGAAGTTCCTGGCCAAGCACGCCTACTGGCCCTCCATTCGGGATATCCAGGCCCACTTCAAGTTCGCTAGCACCAACGCCGTGCATGGCCATCTCCAGGCGCTCGAGCGCAAGGGCTTCATTGATCGCACCGCCGGCGCCGCCCGAGCATACCGCATCCACGCCGCCAAGGCCGACCCTGATTCCCTCGTCATCCGCTTCGAGGGCCCTGGCGACGACGCCTCCGAGGTCGACTCGGTCCCCGTCATGGGCGCCATCGCCGCCGGCTTCCCCGACCACACCGAGTCCTCCGGTGTCCTCGACCAGCTCCAAGTCCCCGTGCGCGAAGGCTCGCGCCGCCGGCCTCCCCAGACCTTCGCCCTCCGCGTCCGGGGCGACAGCATGATCGATGCCCACATCTTCGATGGCGACATGGTCGTCATCGAGCCTGGCCAACCCAAGCCCGGCGATATCGTGGCCGCCTTGATCGACGGCGAGACCACCCTCAAGCGTCTCGTCCGCCAGGGCAGCAAGACCTTCCTCAAGGCCGAGAATCCCGCCTACCCCGAGCTCTACCCGGTCACCGAGTTAACCGTCCAAGGTATCGCGCGCTCGGTCGTCCGAAAGATCTAAGCGGTTTGCCGCCTAGGCTTACTTATTGGCCGAGGGAATCTCGCGGACGCGCAGGTTGCGGAACTCCACGGGGTCACTATGCCCGGCAAATCCGAGGTGCCCGCTCTTCAGTTCGAGGCCGGGATGTTTCGATTTCCCCATCGCGTTGGCCAGGTCGACCTTGCCCAGATCGGCGTCCATGATGACCGTGCCGTTGAGCTCCACCTTGAGGCGCTTGCCCACGAGGGTGACCTCTTGGTAGTTCCACTGACCGACGGGGTGCTGGTAGCCGCGGGAGGCGGTGACGAGGCCGTAGGCCGAGCCATGCACTTGACGCAGGTCGATTTTCTGGCCCGTGGCAGTCTCATAGTTGTCATCCAGCACCTGACACTCGATGAAGCCGTCGTAGGCGGGGTTGCCCTTACCAGGATAGCGGAGCGCTAGGCCGTTGTTGCCGCCCTTGGGCAGACGGAACTCGAGGCGAAATGCGAAGTCGGCGTAGGTCTTCTCGGTGAAGAGCGTCCCCCCTTTACCCTTCTTGCATCGGATGGCGCCGTCGATCACCTCATAGTTATCCAGGGCGCCCTTCCACCCAGCGAGGGTCTTGCCATCAAACAGGCTTGTGAAGCCGGCGTCATCCTTGGCGCCGAGCTGACGGTTCGACTCTTCGGAGGGGATTTCCCGGATCCGAGCATTGCGCCAGAGAACGGGATCCCCGTGTGACTGCAGGAGCAACGGACCAGTGGCGGGCACGGGCTTGGATCGGTCGTAGTAGTTCTCGAGGCGGGCGTGGTCGACGACCGTCTTGCCGTTGAGCCAGACCGTTACGCGCTCGCCTAACTGGAGCACGCGCAGGGAGTTCCACTCGCCGGCCGGATTGTCCGCCTTGGCCAGTGGGTCCTTGCCGGGCTTACCGCCAGAGTTATTCCAGAGCCCACCGCTACCCAACTTGGCCCCGTGCTTCCAAGCCTCCTGGTTGTCCGTGTCCCAAATCTGCACCTGGGGGACATTACGCAGGTAGATACCGGAGTCACCCTTGGGCGAGATCTTGTAGTCGATCCGGAAATCGATGTCGCCGTAGTCCTTGAGCGTCGCCAGGCAAGGACCCTTGCCGGTGGTGAAGAGAACGCGGTCCGCACCGGCGCCCTCTGGCCGCCAATGCTCACGGGCAGCCTTGTTCCATTGCTCGATCTTGGCAGCACGCTTGTCTGCCGGCATCTCCATCAACTTGCGATGGTCGAAGGTGTCTCCACCGCGCCAACCCGACAAGCCCTCACCAGGAAGGATGTCGACGAAGCCCTCCTCGGTCGCAGCCGAGCAGGTCGCGGCGAGCAGGGTGAGAGTGAATAGGAGGCGGGCGGGGGTGCGCATTTCTCTACGACCCAAAACCAGAGCGGACGTTCCGTCCATCCACAAAAAAAGACCCCGCTAGAGCGGGGCCAGGTCTACCAAGAGAGGGCGACCTTAGAGGGCGACGGGCTCAGGTGCCGCACCACCGGAAGGGGCGGCGTTAATGGGACGAGCGGTCTCAGTCGAGCGGGCTGCACCACCCGACTTATAATTGGCATCCACGATGTGGACCTTGCGGTCGCGGGCAGCCACAGCGGCGCTGGCACCCTGAGCGGCCTGTTGCTCACCGAGGGCGATGACTTCCATCTTAGTGCGCGAACCACCAAGACGGACAAGGTACTCAGCCACCGACTGGGCGCGGCGATCCGAGAGGCCTAGATTGTACTCCTCGGTGCCGACATGGTCGGTGTAACCAGCGAGCAGCACGGTGGTAGCGCCCACGCGATCGGCTATGGCGTCAAGCTTAGCGCGCTCGCCAGCCTCCACAGCATAACGATCGAAGCCGAAATAGACGGTCGCGAGGATGGCCTCGGGAGGGATGGTGCCGTTGCGGATGTTGGCGGCCATGGCATCGATGCCAGAGGGACGTCCAAACATGTCGCCGTTGTTGGCGCCAGTATCGAAATCGGAGGGATTCTGGGAAGGACCGCAACCGGTCAGGGCGAAGGCGGCGGCGAGGAGGGGGAGCAGGCGGCTCATGATGGAATGACGTGACTTTTAGTCATAGTGGGACCGGGGCAAGCGATAACGGGTCAATAGCGACGAATCGAGGGGTCAATACGGCAGGACCAGGCCTCGATGCCCCCTTTGACATTGCTAACGGCCTTCAGGCCCTTGGCGCGAAGGAACTGCGTCGCCCTCAGGCTGCGACCTCCATGGTGGCAATGGATCAAGATGCGCCCGTCACGCGGCAACTCCTCCCAGCGTACCCCAAGCTCGCCCAAGGGTATGTGGTGGGTGGCACCCATCTTGCAGACAGCCAGCTCGTCGGCCTCTCGGACATCCAACAGGACGAGTCCAGGGTGGGATTTCAGGAGGGCATCCGTCTCCTCGACGGTGACCTCCATAGGGTGCTCGGCAGGATTCATGGAAGTGCAGGAAATCGTGTAGGCGCTGGCATCAATACCCCGCAGAACAGGGTTGCGACCGCAGGCTGGACATCCCGGGTCGGGACCCAATGCCACCGGCCGGGTAAGCCCCGCCTCGAGGTCAACCAGCAACAGGCGTGAGGCTTGACGCTGACTCAACAGGACAGCAAGAGCCTCCGAGGCCATCCACGAGCCAATCACGCCGCAGCTCGCGCCCAACACCCCAGCCTCACCGCAGGTCGGCGTCGAGCCGGGATCGGGCATCACCGGGTAGAGGCATCGATAGCAACCCCTTCCCGGCAGGAAGACGCCGACTTGGCCAGAATGACGGAGAATGCTCCCGTGAATCAGCGGCTTGCTGCCCAACACGCAGGCATCCGCCGCCAAGAAACGCGTCGAGAAGTTGTCGGCACCATCAACCACGAGGTCATACGCGGCGACCAGCTCGGCCGCATTGGAGGGGGTCAGCCCCGAACCATGAAGCACCAGCCGGGTCGTCGGGTTGAGGGCACCAAGGGTCTCGGCCGCTGAGATTACCTTGGGGGTACCCAAGCTCTCGGCGCCATGAAGGATCTGGCGGTGGAGGTTGGATAACTCCACCACATCGGGATCAGCCAAGCCGAGGGTGCCCACCCCGGCCGCAGCTAGGTAGAGGGCGACCGGACTTCCCAAGCCACCCGCGCCCACCACAAGCACCTTGGAGGAGCCCAAGGCACGCTGGCCGGACTCGCCGAAGCCCGGCAACCGCATCTGCCTCTCGTAGCGCTGGTGGAGTTCCTGTGACATCCCTGAGGGGTTAACGAGGCGTTTTCAGGCAAAGCCGCAAGCGACAATACCTCAGAGCCGGCTCACCAGGAGGACCAGCCCACCCAAAGCAGCCAACCAAGCCAGTGGACGGCGCAGACGACCCTCGAACCAGTCCCGCTCGCGGAAAGGCGCCAGAGCCAGACCTGCCACCAGCATCAGCAGCAACTGGGCCGCCTCCACGCCGAAGTTAAATCCCACCAGCGCACCCAGGATCACTGGGCCATCATTCCCGGGTAGGTCAGCCACCGCCGCGAAGCCTAGGCCATGCAGTAAGCCAAAGGCCATTGCCCACACCAGCGCAGCCCTTCCGGGTACTACCCGGCGCGTCGCAGCCGCCAAGGCGGCCAGCGTGATCGACCCAGCAATCAAAGGCTCAATCCAAGACCCGGGTGCACCCAACCAGCCCAACCAGACGAAGGAGATGGTCGCGGTGTGACCCAACGTAAAGGCGACCGAGCGCGCCAACGCACTCCCCATGGTGGCCGCACCCAAGAAGAGCGTTAGCATGAACAGCGCGTGGTCCCATCCATCGGGAATGACATGACCGAAACCTCGCTGGAAGAACTCTGCCGCCGTGCCCAGAAAACCCATCGGCGGCTCCGAGAGGACCACCGCATCCGACCACACGCCCGCCGCAAGCGTGATTAAGTCGATACGACCAGGCTCTGCCCTCAGTCGCAAAACCCCGGGACCGAGCAACGGATCAAGGCGCAGCCGGACGCGTTGGAGATCCGCGGGCCAAGCTGCCTCGAGGGTCACGGACATCATCAGCGGGTAGGCCTCACCAATCTTCAGCGCTACTTGCTCCGCCCTCACCTCTTCAAGTTTGGGCGAGCGGATGAGGCGCAAGGGGACATCCCGACCATCGATTTCCAAACTGAGGCGCTGAGTCCAGCGGGCAGACTCGTCGGCAAGGAGCTTGGAGAGCGAGCTGTCCTCCCGCAGGACCGCGTCCATCTCCGCATCCTGCGCCTCAGCAGGCGTCTTGGCGACCAATAAGGCCGGAAGGTCCAATCGCAATGTCACCGTGGCACGATCCTCTCCAGCAATCAGCTCAACCGAGGCGGGCTTCCACGAGGTATGGGCCGGGAGCGAGGCCCAGCAAAGCAGGCCGAGCAGAAGAGAGAGGCGTCGCATCGGGAGAAGCATCTGCATTATGCCCCCATGTCCTAGGATGGGAATGTCCGATTGTACCCCTCTCCCACTAGCCCCTTGCCTCCCCGCCCCTCCTGCCTTGCCTAGCAGGATGCCGGTCTACCTAGGCATCGACTACGGTGAGAAGCGAGTTGGCCTCAGCCACGGGGACGAACTCGGCTTCGCCTTCGCCCTGCCCGCTGCCCTCGAACCCGATGAGGCCGCACGCCTCGCCCGCATCGCAGACGAGATTCGCCGCCGACGCGTGACCGACCTCGTCGTCGGCTATCCGCTGCGCCTCGACGGCTCTCGCAGCCGTACGACCGATGCCGTCGACCGCTTTATCTTAGTACTCCGCGAACGTTTCAGCCTTCCCGTGCATCCCGTCGACGAGGGACTCAGCAGTGTCGCGGCCGCCGAGGCCCTCGGTCGACGCAAGCCACGTTCCGCCCAGGAGCGTCGCGACCAAGCCCGCGATGGCACCCTCGACTCGCGCGCTGCCCAAGTCATCCTGCAAGGCTTTCTCGACAGCCAAAGCGGCGCCCTGCCCGACCCCGATGCCTAGTCCCAAGGTCGATCCACGTCGCGACGAACGCTTCCTCGCGACCGTCGCCTACGAAGGCACAGACTTCGCCGGCTGGCAGGTGCAACCCAATGGCCGGACCGTGCAGGCCTTCCTCGAAGAACGTCTCTCTCGCATCTTCAAGCGTCCCGTGACCGTCCATGGCAGCGGAAGGACCGATGCCGGAGTCCATAGCCTCGGACAATGCTGTCACTTCGACGTCCCTTGGCCTCACTCCGCCTCCACCCTCCTGCGTGCCCTCCGCGCCGGAGAGCCCGGTGGAGTGCTCGTACTCAAAGTCATGCGCGTCCCCGCCGGCTTCCACGCCCGCTTCAATGCCAAGGGCAAACGCTACCGCTATGAGATGCACCTCGGCCATACCCTACCCTGGGAGGCGCGCACCTGCCTATCCCTCGGTGACCGCAAGCTCAACCTAGCCGCCATGCGCCGCGCCGCCAAGATGCTCCTAGGCCGGCATGACTTTACCGCCTTCGGCGCCAACCATGGCCAAGGCATGGAACATGAGAATCCCGTCAAAGACCTCCGTCGCCTCAACATCCGTCTGCGCGGTAAAAGAATCACCGTCACCACCGAGGCCAGCGGCTACCTCTACAAGATGGTGCGTCGCTTGGTCGGCGGCCTCCTCCGCGTCGGGAAAGGCGAGATGACCGCCGAGCGCCTCCTCGCTTACCGCAACGAGAAAAAAATCACCGCCGAAGTACCCACCGCCCCCGCCCGCGGACTCTTCATGGATAAGGTGTTTTATAACGCTGGGGCACGGCGGCGCGGCGGCACAGCGGCACGGAAAAAGACCGTTCGCACCTAATCCCCTTAGTCGCTTCCCTCCCTAGCCTCCTTAGCCCCCTTAGCCTCCTTCGCCCCCTTAGCATCCTTTCTTCCTTCCCTCCTTAGCCTCCTTAGCACCCTTAGCAT
>JBFZFD010000137.1:0-9490 GCA_041306485.1 Opitutia bacterium
TTGAACCTCACCGGCTCCTTACCGACGTAGAGGTTGATTTTGCCTGGCGCGCCCCCCACGTAGCCGAAGTCGGCGTCGGCCATTTCACCAGGTCCATTGACTATGCAGCCCATCACTGCGATGGTCACGCCCTTCAGGTGGCCCGTCCGCGCCTTGATACGCAGGGTAGTCGACTGGATGTCGAACAGTGTACGCCCGCAGCTGGGACAGGCCACGAACTCCGTCTTCGTCTGCCTCGCCCGCGCACCCTGCAGGATGTCGTAGGTCAGGGTGAGGCGCTTGTCAAAGGACGCCGGCGCCTCGCAGGACAGCAGGTCGCCCACCCCGTCGACGAGTAAGCCGCCCCCGAGTACCGACGCGTGCAGCAACTGGTCGGGGTAAGCGGTACCAGGCCCACCATGCTGCAAGGCGGTCGTGCGAATCCAGATGGGCACGCCCGCGAGGCCGAGCCGCCGAAGCTCGCTCGCCATCCGCCGATACTCGCCGAGCGCATGAGACGCGGCGCCATTATGCGTCGCGCAGACCATCCGACGCCCCGGAGGCAGGACCTTGAGCGCGCCGACGAGGTCAACGAGATGCTCGGCCTCGGTGTTGATTGCGAGGGTGACATCCGCGGCGGCGCAGGCCTCGGCCCAGGCAAGCGTCTCCTCGGCCCGTGAGAACCGGCCGTGGGACCTCACCGCGACCAGGGCGGCGCCCGCGCCCTGCAGGGGGACATCGGAGGGATCGACGACACCGACCTCGACGAAAATTGAGGGTACCACTGACTCCAACCCGAGGCGAAGCGCGGCCAGGCCCACCGCATCTGAGGCGGAACCGAAGGTCACCAGCAAGCCCTCGACGCGCGCCTCGCGCTGTCGTGCGTGGGCGTCGACCACCTCCTTGGCGGCGGCGGCAGCTTGGGACAAGGGAAAGGAGCTGCGCACGACCACGCGGGGCACCTCCCCGGAGCCGGCGCGGCAGCCGTACCCCAGCGCCAGGGGTTCCGTCGGCCGGCGGACGAAGACATAGGGATCGATTCCCTCGCGGATATCCTCGGCGGGGACGGAAATCACAGGCAAGGACTCACCGCCCGCCGGCCGGAAGGCGCCGACGGCCTCGATCAACCGTCGACAGACCGGAATCTCATGCCACGGGTCCTCGGTCAGCGAGACCCGGATGGTGTCGCCCAGCCCGTCGGCCAGCAGCGCGCCGATGCCGATGGCGGACTTGATCCGCGCGTCCTCGCCCTCGCCGGCCTCGGTCACGCCGAGGTGCAAAGGGTAATCCATCCCCTCGTCGGCCATCAGCCGGGCCGCCAGGCGGTAGGCCTCGACCATCACTTTGGGGTTGGAGGACTTCATCGACAGCACGAGGTCGCGGAAACCGTGCGACTGGGCGATACGGACGAACTCCAGAGCCGACTCCACCATACCCATCGGCGTGTCGCCGAAGCGGTTCAGGATGCGGTCGGAGAGCGACCCGTGGTTGGTGCCGATGCGCAGGACACGGCCCAGCTCCTTGGACCGTAGGACCAGCGGGCTGAACGCCGCATGCAGGCGCTCGAGTTCCTCGGCGTACTGGGCATCGGTGTACTCACGCACGGCGAACTTCTTCTTGTCCGCGTAGTTGCCCGGGTTCACCCGCACCTTCTCGACGTGCTCGACCGCCTCCATCGCGGTCACGGGCAGGAAATGGATGTCAGCCACCAGAGGCTGGGAAAACCCCGCCGCGCGGAACTGGCGGTGGATGTCCCGCAGCGCCGCCGCGGCCGCCTTGTTGGGAGCCGTGATGCGGATGAACTCGCAGCCCACCTCGGCCAGCTTGACGCACTGGGCCAGGGTCGCGGCTACGTCCTCGGTGTCGGACGTGGTCATCGACTGAACTCGGATGGGATTGGACCCTCCGACCCCCACCCCGCCGACCCGTACCTCGCGGGTGACCCGTCGCACGGTGCGGAAGCGCGAGACGCAGTAAGCGGGATCAACCATGGCTACTCCCACCTTTTGTGAGTCCGCCCGCCAAAGGCAAGGGGACTAAGAAGCAGGAGCCGGCCAACCTGAGCCTGGCAGCGGGCAGCCAGGGCGGCGCGGCCGACGCATCCTAAAAGCCGAACCCAGGTCCGTTTTAACGCCGATTTAACGGATGACTGGCATGGCTTTGACACACCTCGTGGTAAAGTTGTCATGCATCATCCCAACACCCACCGACAAACCCACGCCACCATGAAGCTCCGCATCCCCCGCCAAGCCTCCAACCGCACCGCCGCCGTCGCGCTCCTGCTCGCCGCCGGCACCACCTCCCGCGCCGCCGCGCCGCAGAAGGATCTTTACGTCGACGTCTACGGCGGCCTGTCCATGCTCGGCAGCGGCGACGTGATCCGCGCCGGCTCGGCGACCAACGGTTCCTACGACCGAGGGTTCCTGGCTGGAGCGGCCTTCGGCAAGCAGGTTTCGCCCGCCTGGGCCTTCGAGGTCGAGTGGTTCTACCGCAGCAACGAGGTCGAATCGATGAAGGGCGGCTCCTTCGACGGCGTGACCGACGGGGACTTCGCCTCCACCAACCTCATGTTCAACGCCGTCTACACCTTCGGCCAAGGCGGCCCAGGCGGATCCGCCCGCGCCGGCATAACCCCGTACGTCGGCCTCGGCCTCGGCTTCATGCAGGAGGTCGACATCGACCTGACCGTCGGGGGCGTCGAGCAGGAGCACTCGGACAACTGGGTGCCCGCCGCCCAGCTGATCGCCGGGGCCCTCTACCCGATCAGCGACAGCTTCTCCGGCTTCCTCGAGCTCCGCTACCATTACGCCGGCAGCCCGGAAATGGACGCGACCAGCGGCGGGGCCCCAGTCGAGGCCGACTATAACGGCTTCTCGGCCCTCCTCGGCCTCCGCTACGCCTTCTAAGGATTGGCATTCCCCGGAAACGGGGAAGACTGCCGCCGGATGAACGAGGCGCCGCCACTTCCCGTGCTGCTGGTCGAGGACGACTCCGACCTCGCGGCCAACATCCAGGATTACCTGGAGCGGGAAGGCTGGCGCGTGGAGTTCGCCCCCGATGGGGCGCTTGCGATCCACAAGCTCATCAGCGGCAGGTTCTCCGCGGGAATCTTCGACCTGCGGCTGCCTGGCCTCGGCGGACTCGAGCTCTGCCAGCGCGTCCGGGCCGAGATTGCCCCCGCCCTGCCCATCCTCATCCTGACGGCGGCCGACACGCTAGAGGACAGGCTGCGCGGCTTCCGCGCGGGAGCGGACGACTACCTGGTCAAGCCCTTCGCCCTGGCCGAGATGATGGCGCGGCTCCGGGCCATGGTCCGGCGCTCCCAGGGCGGGCTCCGTCCCCCGGCCGAGACCCTCAGCGTGGGCGACCTGCGGATGTGCGTGCCCACCCGCGAGGTGCTCCGGGGCGACCGGCGGCTCGCCCTCACCAACATGGGCTTCGCCATCCTGGAAAAGCTCATGCGCCAGTCGCCCGCCATCGTCAGCCGGGCCGACCTCGAGTTCCACCTCTGGGGCGATGAGCCGCCGGGCAGCGACTCCCTCCGCACCCACATCGCCAGCCTCCGGGCGGCGGTCGACCCGCCGGACGTGCCCCCGCTGCTGCACACGCATCGGGGCGTCGGCTTCCAGCTGCTGGCACCCCGGACATGAGCCCGAGCCGGCTCGAGCTGCGCATCCGGCTGCTGGTCGTCTGCCTTGCCGGCCTCGTGATCGCGACGTTCGCCGCGGTCGGCTGGGTCATCCTTCTCGAGGCCGAGGACGCCATACACGACCGCTACTTCGCGACGGCCGCCGCCGACCTCGCCGCCGGGCGATCCGGAACCAGCCCGGTGGCAGGACTCTCCGCGCACGCCGACGCGAGTTTCCTGAGGGACAAGATGGGCCTAAGGGAAATCCCATCCAACCCGGGCCTGCATGACATCTTCGCCAACGACGACCTGAGCCGAAGCGAGGTGATCCGCTCCTTCCCCGACCGAATCCGCCTGTGGTTCGTGCTCGGGTACGAGCGCGAGTACCGGCTCTGGATCCCGCCGCGGGAATCCGCGGGCGACATCCGGGCGGTCCTGGCCGACCTCAGCACCCTTGAGGTCAGCGAGGCCGCGACGGACGAGGCCACCCGCCGCCTGCTCATCCTCAGCGCCGTCCTCTTCCTGCTCGCCCTCGCGGCCTCCCATCTGATCACCCGCTGGACCCTCGGGCCCGTGCGCAGGCTCACCCAATTGGTCCTGGGCGACCCCGCCGACCCAGCCGTCTCGAGGTTTCGCGAGAGCCTTCCCGGCGACGAGGTCGGCCAGCTCGCCGCGGCCCTCGACTCCTATCGCCAACGCCTCGGCGAGGCGCTCGCGCGCGAGCGCCACTTCCTCTCCGACTGCAGCCATGAGCTCAGGACCCCCATCGCCACCCTGAGGTCGGCCCTCGATCTCCACGGCAAGTCCGGCGGCGACCCCGCCTCGGGCGGGCGCCTGCTCGCGCAGATGCGCAGGACCGCCCAGAGGATGGAGCGGCTCGTCCAAACCTTCCTCCTCCTCGCTCGGGAGCAGACGCCGCCCGCCGACGCCTGCGCGGTGGACGTCGGCGCGATGGTTCGTCAGGTGGTCGAGGAGATCCGCGCCCTTCATCCCGGACACCCCCTGAGGATCGCCGTCGCCGTGCACTGCCCTTCCAACGCCACGCTCAGCATCCACGGCGAGTCCCTCGCCGTGCTCTGCCACAACCTTGTCGGCAACGCCTACATCCACGCGGGCGGCGGCAACCTCGAGATCACCGTCCGGAAGGAGGAGGGCTCAGTCTCCATCGCCTTCGAGGACGACGGCCCGGGCCTGCCCGAGCGGTCGTCGGCGCCCTCCGCCGCCGGACACGGCATCGGCCTCTCGCTGGTCGAGCGCATCTGTCGGGCGCGCGGCTGGACCTTCAACCGAGGCCCGGGCGCCTTGGGGGGAGCGCGGCTCGAGATTCGCATCCCTGGTTGAGACGCCCAAGGCGGCACCCCTGGCCCCGGCCGCGAATCCACACCTAAGTACCCGCCACCTTGCCGCCGGCGCACCTACCCTTACCCTCCAAACCATGACCACCTCCACCCGCTCCCGCCTCCTCGCGCTGCTGGCCGGCGCCCTGCTCGCGGGCTGCGCCTCCGGCCCCGAGCAGCCCCCGCTGCGTCCCATCGACCGACGCGTCGACCTCCCGCGTTTCATGGGCGACTGGTATGTCATCGCCCACATCCCGACCTTCATCGAAGACGAGGCCCACAACGCGGTCGAGAGTTACGCCCTCGCCGATGACGGCACCATCCCGACCACCTACGTCTTCAACAACGGCTCGCTCGACGGCCCCTTGAAGACCTACAACCCCCGCGGCTTCATCCACAACCGCGAGACCAACGCCGAGTGGCGCATGCAGTTCATATGGCCCTTCAAGGCGGCCTACCTCATCGCCTACCTGGACGCGGACTACCAGACGACCATCATCGGCGTGCCCGACCGCGACTACGCTTGGATCATGGCCCGCACAAAGACGCTCCCCGAGGCCCGCTACCAGGAGCTCGTTGATTTCCTCGCCAAGACCGGCCACGACACTTCCAAACTCCGCCGCGTGCCGCATCGCTGAGCTTCGTGATTCAGCAACAAGCCGCCATGGGCCCCAAGCTGAATGGCCTCGCCCACATCACCCTCGGAGCGGCAGGCTGCTCCTGGACCGTCGAGGAAGGCGCGGCGGACAGCGCCAAGCCCAAATACGAATCGCGAGAAAACCACCTGCGCCGAGCCCTTCCCCAACTGGCTAAGGCTTAAGCCGGCGAGGGAAACAACGGGCGACTTCGCCAACGCCCTCAAGAAGAGCGCCTACGGTCACCCTGAGAGAGGCTAATTGCGCGGCTGAGAGGGCGAGGCTGAGAGGGGTTAGCGCCTCCTAAGATGCCCAAATCCTAGGCGAACATACCCTCGACGCTCTTGTGGGCGACCCGAGCCGAGCAGCGCCGAACCAAGGCCTCCCACTCGGCGGGCAGGCTTGCGCCCGCGGTAATCAGGGTTGAGTCGAGACGGTCGAGCGGCAAGCCCTCCGCGACAAGCTCCTCCGGGTCGCAAACCACCAGCAGCGAGCCGACAGCTGGGTTTCGCACCAGCAGGTCGACGCCGTCGTGGGTTCTCCTCACGGCAGTGGGTAAGGTGACCTCGCCGATGCCGACCTGCCGCCCATCCGTCCAACCCACTGAGCCGAGCCGAGAAGCTTGAGCAAGAATGCGGACATGGTCCGCCCGCGCCGCGAGGACCAAGGTAGAGGGAATCCGCGCCGGCGATTCACCGATGACAGCCTGGCCGATTTCAACCTCGGAAAGCCCCGCCTCCTTGAGTAGTCGCAGCCCCGGAGTTAGGTTCGCCTCGAGGAAATAGGCCCCCTCAGGCTGGGAGATGTCCTGGGCCATCACATCGATACCCAGGGAGGAGACGCCCATCATCGTTGCCAAGCGCTCGGCCGCGACGCACAACTCGGCGCTCATCCGCCCAGTCATATCCTCATAGCCCTCCGCGCCCTGGTTCAACATCGGGATTTCCCTGACCCTGACCCGGACTCCAGCGGCCGGCACCGAGGACCGGCTCAGCCGCTGACGGGCTAGACAGGCGTCGAGTGCAGCGTCCACCGGAATGGGGCGAGCCAGCGAGGAGGGTCTCAATCCCTGCAGGCGCGCCTGGTTCCTCGCCTGGACAAGCTCGATCACCGTCGTGAGCCCGTCGCCGACCACCGTGGGGCGAGGGCGGACAATCGCTTTCCAAAGTTTGCCCCTCAGGACCATCAGGCGGTGCGGCTCACCCTCGGCATAGCGCTCCAGTAGCACCGGCGACTTACCCTGCCCATGGGCGGCCTCAAAGCCCTGCCGAAGCTCGCCCGGGTTGGCGATGCCCACCGTGACCCCTTTGCTCTGCCCGCCGCTGACCGGCTTGGTCACGCAGGGGAATCCAACGGCGCGGGAGGCTTGCTCTAGCTCGCTGGCCTGCGTGACAACTGCCGAGGGCAGGATGCGGAAGCCAGCCGAGATCGCCAGGTTCTTGGTCAGCGCCTTGTGGCTGGCCGTCCGCTTGCCCAAGAAGGAGTCACCGCGCGGCGAGGCCTCCATGAGGATGTCGGAGCGAGCACCCCATCCATGGATCCAAAGCCGCGCCCCGATGTCGAGCGGACGCACGGGCAACCCCCGCTCGCGCGAGCTGCGGATGAGAATGCTTGCTTGGGGGTCGGGCGAGAACGGCACAGTCTGTCGCCAGAGCGCCTGAATAGCCTTGGCAACCTCCTCCGTCTTGGCCTGATGCGCCCCCATCAGGAGACGAACAGCCCCTTCCAATGCCAGCAGCGAGGCGTGGGGATGGTGAAATCCAAGGGTCAACACGAGGCCCTCCGGGGCCAGGCGAGCAGAGGCTGCCGCAACCACCCCGCCGTGCTCGTTGAGCAAGGCGCGAGCCAGCTCCACGATGAATTGTCCAACCGAGAGCAAGTCGGTCTTGGGCAAAGAGGAAGGGACAAAAAAATGGGAGAGGAGCCTCGAAACGGCCTCGGCTCCCGCGGGTGCACGTGAGAGTTCCTCTGTTGAGAGGGCAAACAGGACCTCGACCGAAGGTTCGTCCGCCCAAGGGCTGGGACCGAGGTAAAGCGCCTTTCTGCTTAGGGTAGCCATTAGGGAGAACTAAAAACCGCAGCCGACTGCAACAAGCACCAAAGGAAAGGAGCTAGGCCCACATGCACCCCGTCCTGCAGGGTGACCCGACCCCTTTGCCAGTCGGCTAGTTGGATGTCCGATTCAGCGACAGCAGGCAGATGGCAAGATTCAGCCCCAGGAAGAAAATTGCCGGCAGAGAAACCCAGAGGCCATCACCGACGCGCAGGCGCACCATCAAGGCCACCGCCATCATCAGCGCCAGCCCGCCCGAAGCCAGCGAGGTCAGCATCGGATAACGAAAGCCTGCCAGCAAGCCAACCGCTCCCGCGGCCTGGAGAATTGCCACCAAGGGGCCGAGTTTGGGCAGGCCGAATCGCACAAATTCCTGAGCGAGCCGGGGTGAGTTGAAATAGGCGATGGCGTAGCCTAGGAAGGAGAGGCTCGACAGCAGGACCGCCGCATCAACGAAGCGCATCGGATGGGCGAGCCTTAGCGGCAGGCGAGGAGCACGCAGAGGGCGAGAAGCCCCAGCGAAGGCAGACGCTTAACCCACGGACTACCCGTCTTAGCATGAAAGAACTGAGCCGCGACCATCATCAGGCCCATCAGCACCGCGGAGGCGAAGACGAGAACGGGGAACCAGAGTCCCGCCAGCAGGAGCGTGGCGAGGGCGATCTTGAAGGCACCAACCGCGGACCGGGTGAGGTCACTCAGGCCGAAGGACTGGAACTCCCTAGCGATATTGGCTTGGCGGAAGACCCAGACGAAGAGCACCGAGACGGCAACGACGACCTGGGTGAGGGAATAGAAGTGGGGGCTCACGAGACATTCAGGCTGTGCCGCGAGCGGGAGTAGGCAAGGGCTATACCCAGTCCAACGGCTTCCGCGCCCCGAAATCAAATGGCAAGGAGGGAAATGCGCTCAGGGCTATTCATCGACTGGAGTAGCCACGACTTGCCTAACCACCGGCGCTCAGGATGAATCCCTCGCGTGTCTCGACGCCTTTGCCACATGGCCCTTCTCTGGCTGGGCCTGCCGCTCGCCCTCGCCTCGCCGGCCGACGACCTCGCCGACCATCCAAGATTTGCGCATGCGATGGATGTGCGTACGCAACTCGTCGACGGCGTGTCCGTGGTCTTCCACTACGGGCAAGTCCGTCCGGACTTCGACGCCGCTCCCGGCGCGACCCGCAGCCGGACGGTCCTCGCGGAGGGCTGGCGGTTCCGCTTCGACCCCGACGGGCGCGGCGAGGCCGAGGACTGGGCGGGCGCCCGGACCGTGACCGACGCCTGGACGGCGGTGACCGTGCCGCATTGCTGGGACATGATGCCGGGCGGACGTTTCAACGACTGGAGCGACCGCTCCCCGGCCAACCCGCCGCATTACAACGGCGCCGGCTGGTACCGCCTCGAGTTCCGCCATGAGCCAAGCCCGGGGAAACGCCATCGCCTCGAGTTCCTGGGCATCCCCCAGCGGGCGCGCATTCTCCTCAACGGCGACGAGGTGGCCCTGCACGAGGGCGGCGGCCAGCCCTTCTCCATCGACGTCACCGCCCAGCTCCGCGCGGGCCTGAACCTGCTGGCAGTGAAGGTCATCCGCCGTCCCAACCACGAGGCGGCGCGCCCCGGCGCCGGCGAGCCGCCCGAAATCCCCCAGGTGCACGGCCCTCACCCGAAGGCCCCCGACCTCTGGCCCTACGCCGGCATCACGCGCGAGGTGGCCCTGGTCGCGGAGAACCCGGTGACGATTCGCAAGGCCCTCCTGCGGACGGCCGGCGGCCGGCTCGAGTCGGCGATCGTCATCGCCAACCACGGCGCCGAACCCCGCCGACTCTCGCTCGAGCTGCAGTCCGACGCGCTGCCGGGCGACC
>JBFZFD010000138.1:0-5718 GCA_041306485.1 Opitutia bacterium
AGGAAGTCAGCCGTCCCGCCGGTAGCGAGCAGGGTAGGGTTGCGGACACCTTTTGCGGCCAGCTCGGCAATCAAGGCGTCTAGGATGTGTCCAATCATCCCCGCGAAGCCGAGCGCGCAGCCCGCACGCATGGCATCGAGCGTGGATTTACCGATGGCCGAGCCTGCCTGGATGGAGGCGGGGTCAAGCAAGGGTAGGAGCGCTGTCCGGCCATGCAGGTAGTTGGTCATGACCGAGAGCCCCGGAGCGATCACACCACCCGCATAGCCCTGAGTGGTCAGCACGTCGAAGGTTGTCGCCGTCCCCATGTCTACGATCACCGCTGGTGCACCACATACCATCTGGGCGCCTATGCAGTTCGCCAGCCGGTCTTGGCCCACCTCCGACGGGTTCGGGTAGTCGAACCCTAGCCCCTTGGCGGTATCGTGGCGTAGGTGATGGACTTCCCCAGCGGCGCCAAGCAAAGGCAGTACGGTGGACGTCGCCGCGGGCACGACGGAGGCTAGCGAACTGCCTTCGGGTTTGAGCCGGCTAATGAGTCCCGGCAGTAACTTCTCTAGGTCTGAGGTGGGCAGGTTCCCCGTCTCACCGACGATGATGCCGTCCGCTAGGCCCCAGTGGGCGGATGTGTTGCCGATATCGAGGCAGAGCAGGCGAGCCATGGCTTCAGGCGAAGAGGTTCGGCCGGGCCTCGCGCAGGCGCAACAAGGCCAGCTCGGCGAGGGCGTGGGTGGTCTCACCCTCGCGCACCCGGCGAAGGGCCTCGGAGGGGGCGAGGGCTAGTACCTCAATCTCCTCATGCTCATCGAGGGCTCGGGGCGAGCCATTGACCACTCCCTCGAGTAGGATGAAGTGACAACGATTTGCCTGTAGTGCGGGGTTGGGAGAGGCATGGCCAAGGCTGGTCGCCTTGCCCCCGTCATAGCCCGTCTCCTCGCGTGTCTCGCGTTCGGCGGTCACGGCTGGCTCCTCGCCCTTGCCCGCCACGCCGCCAGGCGGCTCAAGCGAGAGTGCGGAGGCACCGAAGCGCCATTGGCGCACCATCACGATGAGCCCCTCTTGGGTCACCGGAAGGGCTAGTACCCAATCCGGACAATCCATCACAAAAAAATCACCCTCGCGGTGATCGCGAGGGTGAGTGCAGCGCCGGCGCAGGACTTGGTAGACCTTGCAATCCGCGTGGTGAGCCTCGTGCCGGATTGTCCAGCGAGCCGGGGCTTCCACGAGCGGATTACTTGACCTTCAGCTTCTGGCCGATGCGGAGGGCGTTGCCCACGCCAGGGTTCAGGTCCTGCAGTGCCTTGAGGGAGACGCCGACCTTGCGAGCGATACCGGAGAGGGTGTCGCCCTTGACGACGATGTACTCGCCAGGACCAGCGACGGCGGTAGCACCACCGGTGCTGCCACCCGTGGAGCGGCCGCGGCCGCCTTCGACGGCCTTTTGAAGGGCGGCGTAGGCCTCGGAGGCCTGAGTGAAGCCCTTGGCGGTGCGCTCGTTAAGGGCGCTGAGATCAGCGGCGAGTGCGCTGACGGCGGCGCCGTCGGCCTTGGTGCCAACTAGGGCAGCGGCGTCGGCCGCGTTCTGGCGGGCCTCAGCGGCTGCGGTGGCTGCGTTGTCAGCGACGCCCTTGGCCTTAACTGCGAGGATCAGTGCGACAACGCCAAGGGCGATGCCGGCAATGCCTGCAATGAGGGGGAGCTTAGATTCGCTGCTGCTTTCGATGGTATCGGATTCCATAGGGGGGGCGGTAGTTATTGGGAGTTGTTTAGAATAGGCGGTTGACAGGACGGGCAACATCTAAATCCCCTATGTCAGTAACTTCGGGCGGTAGCGCAGTCTGGCTAGCGCATCTGCTTTGGGAGCAGAGGGTCGGGGGTTCGAATCCCCCTCGCCCGACCCTTTGACATTTCCTTGACGATTATAACCTACCCCTCCTGGGGATAACGGATTACTTCGCCGGAAACACGCAGCTCAACTTGGTTGCGCATGGGGTCGCTGGACGCCTCGGTGTGCCCGACCACCTGTGACTTAACCATCAGACTATCACAGACTTGCGTTACAACTGCAACATCCCTCGGCTCCACATAGATCTCGAGGCGATGACCCATGTTATAGACCTGGTGCATCTCCCTGGGAGAGGTCCCGCTACAACGTGCTATTTCAGCGAAAATGGGCGGTACAGGGAAGAGATTGTCCTTCACGTGGAGCACCCCTTCGCCGAAGCGCAGGCACTTGGTTTGGCCTCCCCCTGAGCAATGAATCAGCCCGGGGAGCCGCCCCGCGCCCAGCTCGCGCAGCAACCTAACGACCACCGGGGTGTAGCTGCGGGTAGGGGAGAGTAGGGCCCGGCCGATGCCGAGCGAAGAGCCGGGCAAGGGGTCGGCGAGGCGGTGCGGACCGCAGTAGACCAGCTCAGCGGCAGTCGCATTGTCATAGGTTTCAGGATACTGCTCGGCGTAGTGGCGAGAGAGGAGTTCGTGCCGCGCGCTAGTCAGGCCATTGGAGCCAACCCCGCTGTTCTCGTCTGGCTCCCAGCCACAGGTGCCGGAGGAGCTGACACCGACGATAGCCAGGCCAGGGCGGATGCGCTTAGCGTCAATCACTTGCTCGCGCCGCAGTACAGCAGTGGCGGTGGAGTCGACCGTCAGAGTGGGTGTGAGGTCGCCGACGTCGGCGGTCTCGCCCCCGCCCGACCGGACGCCCAGCCCGAGGTCGCGCAAGCGCTGTAGGCATTCCTCAGTGCCCTCGATCAGCTCGCGCAGGATTTCGCCAGGGATGCGTCGCGCGTTCCGGTTCAGGGTCGAAGATAGCAGGATACGATCGACCGCTCCCACGCAGAGAAGGTCATCGATGTTCATCACGACGCTGTCTTGCGCGATGCCACGGAAGGCCGAGGCATCGCCCGTCTCGCGCCACCAGAGGTAGGCAAGCAGGGCCTTGGTGCCGGAGCCATCGGAGTGGGTGACATTGCACCGGGCCGGGTCGCCCGTCAGGATATCCTCGGTCAACTTGCAGAAAGCTCCCGGGAAGAGGCCGCGGTCCAGCCCATCGACAACCGCGTGCACCTCGCCCTTGGAGGCCGAGACGCCGCGACCGGCGTAACGGCCTTGGTCGGGAGCGGGCTTGCCATCATGGGCCATGAGACTTCCGTGTTAGCCCCCGACCTCCTCTCGGGTCAACGCCCTTCTCCCCATGTCCCTGGCCCCCACCTCCCAGCGCCTTCGTCGTTGGATCCTCGCGGCCCTCGCCGGGGCCTTGGCTGCCTTCCTACTCGGGGCGGGTTGGCGCGAGGTCGGGCTCCGTGCCCTCGCCGAGGATTGGCGTATCGCTCACGAGACCAAAGACCTCGCGGCCATGGAGGCCCTCTATTGCTGGGACGGCGTCGCGCCCGACCAGCGCCGTCGCCTCCTGCTCGCCCTGCAGCAGGAGCTAGACTACCCAGTCACGCAAGTACGTGCAGCCCGGCTTGCGCCCACCGACCGGCTACGCGGGGACTTGCAACGTCCCAATCTCGATCCAGTCGGGGTGCTCGAGGTCAACTTCGCACTCCATGATGGTCTCGGTGCGCGCCTCCTCGCTGGCCGCCAAGGCCTTGGGTTCCGCCTCGTGGTGCTTATCCCTTCCGGCACTTGACACCCGCCGTCCCCCGTCCAACTTCCAAACATCATGGCCGACAAAAACGACAAACAGCCTGAGAACACCTCTGGGCGTTTCTACGTGGACACGCAGTGCATCGATTGCGACCTCTGCCGCGAGACCGCCAAGAACTTCTTCACCCGTCAGGACGACGCTGGCTACTCCTACGTCATCAAACAGCCCACCACCGCCGAGGAAATCGAGCAGTGCATGGAGGCCAAGAACGGCTGCCCCGTCGACGCCATCGGAGACGACGGCGAGTGATCCGCTTCCCCGTCTGACCGAAAGGCCCCGGACCCCGGGGCCTTTTTATTGCGCCTGCTCGGGTAGGGACGTCTCACCGAGACGTCCGCCCAGCCTCCGCGCTCCCGATTCCTGCCATGGGTAGGGAGGATGCTACGCATCCTCCGGGCCATCCCTCGTCAAATCGGCGACCGGTGCTAGAACTCGCTCCGCTCGTTGCCTTTCCCGTGCCGCTGTGCCCCCGTGCCCCCGAGCCCCTCGCGGCGCCACAGCGCCGCCAGCCATTACGCCCTTATTCCCTTAACCCACTTCGCCCCCGAAGTCTTTCCATTGAAGTCCCTCCCTCTCCATCTACCCTTCCTCTATGTCCGTCCGTATCGACTGCGAGTACCTCGGCGACCTTCGCCTGCGCGCCACGCATGCGCCCTCTGGCACGGTCATCCTGACGGATGCACCGGTCGACAACCAGGGCAAGGGTGAGTCCTTCTCCCCCACCGATCTCGCCGCCACCGCCCTGGCCACCTGCATGGGGACCATCATGGCCATCCAAGGCCGGACCCTCGGCCTCGAGCTCAAGGGCATGAGGATCTCGGTCGAGAAGCACATGAGCGCCCAGCCGCCGCGCCGCATCGCGCGCCTAGAGCTCCTCATCGAGATGCCCGCAGGCATTCCCTCCGATGCCAAACTGCGCCTCGAGCGCGCAGCCGCCGCCTGCCCTGTGCACCATTCCCTGCATCCGGAGGTCATCACGGAGACCAACTGGATCTGGGCTGAATGAGGTCTCCCTTCTGGACACTGGGACGCTTCGACTGCGACTGGGTCTCCTAGTCCACCCTAAGGTAGGGCAGTTTCTCCGAAACCGCCAAGAATCCCCAGGCGCCTTCGGAGAAGACGCCCTACCAAGCCCGCAGCTTTCCGCAGTCACCGCTGATATTTTGCTACAGAGCTACCTAGCTAGTGAGCTAGCTAGCCATTAAGCCACTAACCCCTTCGGCTTAGTTCGAGCAGCCGCAAGAGCCCTTGCCGCACGAGCCGTCTTCGCTAGCGGCCTTACCTTGGCCACCGCAGCAGCCTTGGTCGTCGGTTTCAGCGCTGGCTTCAGTGGAGCAACTTTCGCCGCCTCCGCCGCCGCAGCAACCCCCGCTGCTTTGTCCGCCACCACCACAGCAGCCGCTGGCTTCTTGGTGAGGGTGGCCGTGGGCGAGCTCGGTCGGAGTGGCTGGGCGAACCTCGGTGATCTTGACTGCGAAGTGAAGGGTCTTGCCCGCGAGCTCATGGTTGCCATCGAGCACGACCTCGTCGCCTTTGACCTCCTTGACGGTGAGCACGCGCAGTCCGGCATTGGTCTCGGCGTGGAAGCGCATGCCGACCTGGACAGCGTGGCCGCCCATGCGGTCGGCAGGGACGCGCATGACGAGCGTCTCGTCGTACTCGCCGTAGCCCTCGGCCGGGGGGACTGTCACCTTGCGCTCAGCGCCGATGACGAGGCCCTCAAGGGCGGTCTCGAGGCCGGGGATGATATTGCGGGCTCCGTGGAGGTAGGAGAGGGGCGCGCCGCGGGAGGCGTCGATAACGTTGCCGGTGTCGTCGGTCAGCGTGTAGTCGAGGGAGACGATGTGGTCTTTGGCGATATTCATGGCTTCGAGATGATTCACTTTGAGAATGATTTGCCCGCTCGCAAGCGGGAAGGGCAATCCGGCTTGACCACTTTCTACCCCCCGAGTTCGCTGTGTATCCGCTGTTTGGGGCCGTAGCTCAGCTGGTAGAGCGCGTCGTTCGCAATGACGAGGTCGTGAGTTCGATCCTCATCGGCTCCACCAGCGGGGCCTAGATTCAGG
>JBFZFD010000139.1:0-14966 GCA_041306485.1 Opitutia bacterium
ATACCCTCTTGCAGGTGCTGGACGATGGTCGCCTCACCGATTCACAGGGTCGGACCGTCGACTGCCGTAACGCCGTCTTTATCCTGACCTCTAACCTCGGTGGTCGCCTTCTCGCCGAGCACGCCGGTACCGGTATCACGGAGTCGGTTCGCGAGTCGGTCATGGCCGAGGTGCGCGCCGCCTTCCGACCAGAGTTCCTTAATCGCCTCGATGAGATTGTCCTCTTCCGTCCTCTGGGCGAACCGGAGGTCGCCTCCATCGCGCGCTTGATGCTGGCCGGTCTCAACCGCCGGCTTGAGTCCCGGCGCATCGTGATCGACCTCGACGAGGCTGCCCTGAGTTGGGTCGCCGACCGCGGCTTTGACCCCGTCTACGGGGCACGCCCGCTGCGTCGCGCCCTCCAGCGCGAAGTCGAGACACCACTGGCTCGCCTCATCCTCTCGGGGCAGGCCCCCGATGGCTCGCGCATCGTCGTGACTAAGGGTAAGGATGGCTTGGAGCTTAAGGCCGAGCCAGCTCCCTCGCGCTGAATAGGGGTTGCGAGCGGCGGCGCGGCGGGGGATTCTCCCAGCCATGTCCGCCGCTCCCATCCGTTGCGGCGTGGTCGGCACGGGTTCCCTCGGCCAGCACCACGCGCGCCTCTACAATAGCCTACCTGGCGTTGTCCTAGCTGGTATCCTCGAGGCGGATGATGCGCGTGCAGCCGAGATCTGCGGTCGCCTCGGCTGCCGGAGGTTCGCCGACCTCGACGAGCTCGCCCAGCATTGCGACGCGGCTAGCGTGGTTGTGCCCACCCCCTTCCATGCCGAAGTGGCCATCCCGCTCCTCGAGCGCGGCCTCGACCTCCTCGTGGAGAAGCCTCTCTGTGTGTCCCTCGAGGAGGCCGGCCGCATCCTCGCCGCCGCCAAGAGCACCGGGCGTATCGTCCAAGTCGGACACATCGAGCACTACAACCCTGTCATGGCCCAGCTCGAGCGCATGGTCCACGACGCGCGCTACCTGACCGCGGAGCGTCTCGCGCCTTTCACACCCCGAGGTACGGAGGTCGGCGTGGTGCTGGACTTGATGATCCATGACATCGGGGTCGTCCTCCAGCTCGTCCGTTCGCCCGTCGAGCGTATTGACGCGGTCGGCGTCTCTGTGCTGACCAAGACCGAGGACATCGCCAACGCCCGCCTCCAGTTCGCCAACGGCACCGTGGCCAACCTCAGCGCCAGCCGCGTCTCCCTCAAGAAGAGCCGCGAGATCCGCGTCTTCCAGCCCGGCGGCTACCTGTCGATCGACTTCATGGGGCAGAAGGGCCACGCCGTCCGCGTCGACCCCTCCGCCGAGGGAGGCTTCGCGCGGGAGGACATCCCCGTCGAGAAGGGCGAGCCCCTTGCCATCGAGCTCGCCTCCTTCGTCAGTTGCGTCCGCGATCGGCGCGATCCCAAGGTCAGTGGCGAGCTCGGGCGCACCGCCCTCGAGGTTGCCATCACTATCACCGAGCAAATCCGGCCGGGCCTCGCCCGACGATGAGCCATTTTCCTGACCTTCCCCGCGCCTTTGAGCGCCCCTGGGCCGGCACGGTCGATGTCCTTGTCGTCGCCGGCGAGCATTCCGGCGACCAGCACGCCGCCGAGGTCATCCGCGACCTCCGACGTCACGATCCCACGCTCCGGGTAGCTGCCTTTGGCGGGCCCTGCCTCCGCGAGGCGGGCGCCCAGCTCCTTCTCGACATGACGCGCTTCAGCGCAGTGGGCTTGGTCGAGGTGCTTTCTGCTTATCCTTTCTACCGAGGACTCTTCCGGCGCATGGTCGAATGGACCTTGGCCTGGCGTCCCCGGCTAGTCCTCTTGGTCGACTATCCCGGGATGAACCTCCGCCTTGCCGAGGCGCTTCGCGTAGCTGGGCTCTCGCGCAAAGGAGGTGGCCGCACTGCGATCCTGCAGTACGTCAGCCCGCAGATTTGGGCTTGGAAGCCGCGGCGCCGCTTCGCCATGGCCCGTTGCCTTGACGGTGTCGGCACTATCTTCCCCTTTGAACCTGCCTGCTATGCCGACACTGACCTGCCGGCTCGCTTCGTCGGACATCCCTTTGCGCAGCCTGGGCATGTCTCGCCCGTCGCCCACGACCCTGCTGGTCCGGTCTTGCTGCTGCCTGGTAGCCGCCCCAAGCCAGTCCGGCGTATCTTCCCCTCTCTTCTTGAGGGCTTCGCGCGCCACCGCGCGAGCGACCCCTCGCGCCGTGCCATCGTGCTACACACGGGAGGCGAGGTGCATGCAGAACTTTACCGAATCTGTGCGGAGGCTGGTAACCTCGCCAAGGGCGTCGATCTTCAGCCAGTGGAGGAGGGTGTCGTCCGGGCCTCTGCTGCTTTAGTCAGCTCGGGGACGATGTCCCTGACCGTCGCCCTTGCCGGTATCCCGGGTGCGGTTGTCTATCGGGCGCATCCGTTGACATGGTTCCTGGGACGTCGCCTTATCAGCGGACGTGTCTCCCACCTCGGCATGGCCAATCTCCTACTCCAGCGCGAGGCCTGGCCCGAGCTCCTGCAGGTCGAATGCTCCTCCACCCGACTCTCCCGCCGTCTCGGCGATTGCCTCTCCGATCCCGCGGTAACTCGCCAAGCCGCGGCCGATGCCACCGAGCTCCACCAGCTTCTTTCTGCCAAGCCGGGCTCTAGCCCGACCGAATGGGTGCGCGAGCACCTTACCCCGTGAGCCGTCGCTTACTTGTCCTCGGTTGCGGCCACGTGGGCGCCGAGGTCTGCCGCCAAGCTAGGGCCGCAGGATGGCAGGTCCTTGGTATCGTCCGTTCCGAGTCGACGCGCGACCGTCTGAGGTCGGAGGGACTCTTGGTTGAGGCCGCCGATGTCCTTGCCGGTGGCCACGAGGCCCTCGAGCTTCATCCTGACGCCGTGGTCTACGCCCTCAGCGCCGGAGGTGGTGGTGATGACAGCTATCGTGCCGCCTATGCCGAGGGGCCGGCTCGCGTTGCCGCTTGGGCCGCTCGTAGCGGTGCCCGCCACCTCGTGCTGACCAGTTCGACCGGTGTCTATCGACAGTCGGGCGAAGTCGACGAGTCCTCTATCGCCGGGGGTGATTCCGCCTCTGACCGTCTAGTCGAGGGTGAGCGCACCGTGCTCGATAGCGCAGTACCCGCCCGCCTCGTTCTCCGTCTGGGTGGGCTTTATGGTCCAGGTCGACACTACCTTCTCGACCAGCTCCGCCGGGGTGAGCGCACCGTGGGCGGCCCGGTCAGCGGCCGCATCAACTACCTGCACCGCGATGACGCCGCCTCGGCCGTGCTCGCCGCTTGTGCGGCCCCCCTTGGTGCGCACCTGTACAATGTCACCGATGGTCATCCCGTGACCAAGGCCGAGCTAGCGGAGTGGATCTGCGCACGCTTGGGTGGGCCCGCACCGGTCTTCGACACCTCGGCCCCGGCCGGCCCCAGGGCCCAGCGGACCGGTCGCCTCACCCCTGATCGGCGCGTGATTTCAGAGGCTATTCGCCGGGATTTGGGCTGGAAACCCCTTTATGCCTCGGTTTTCGAGGGTCTGGGTCCCTTGGTCTGAGGCTGCCCCCGTTTCTTCACACGGAACGCATCAATCCGTAACATTCGCCTGCGATAGTCCTCCCGCACACCCAACATGCGAAACCTCAAGCCCCTCGTCCTCGCGGCCGCCGCCGCTCTCACCGTCACCGCCCACGCCGGCGACAAGGAGGTCCTCGACCTCCTCGTCAAGAAGGGCGTGATTTCCGCCGAGGAGCGCGCCAAGGCGATCCAGGAATCCAAGGCCAAGGCCAATGAGCAGAACCTCAACGAGGTCTACTCCAAGGAGGACGCCGTCAAGCGTCTCACCATCTCCGGTCGCGTCCAGGTCCAGTACGAGGGTGGCAGCTACGAGGAAACCACCGCCCTCGGGGTTACGACCGAGGCCCTCTCTACCAGCGACTTCATCCTCCGTCGTATGTACCTCGGGGCCAAGGCCGACATCGGTGAGGGCTTCTCCGGTGAGCTCGTCTGGAACTTCGCCGACGGCTCCAACGGCGGCGAGTTCGACAAGGCCGTCTTCACCTCCGAGACCAAGTTCGGCAAGTGGGATATCGGTTACCAGAAGGTCCAGTGGGGCCAAGAGGAGAACACCTCTTCCAGCGCCATGGGTGTACTCGAGCGCTCGGTCGTCACCCGCTACTGGGCCGAGGGCAATAACGGCCGCCGCCTCGGTTTCGGCGCCCGCCACACCGGTATCCATTACAGCAATCGCGCCCTCTTCGGCGGCCACGGCGAAACCGACGTTAAATACGGCTTCTCCGTCGTTCGCGCTGATCAGAACGCCAACTTCTCGGGTAACGTCAGTGGTGCCAACGACCTCGGTCTCTACGGCTTCGCTTCCGTGGCCATCAAGCCCATCAATCTCACGATCGGCGTGAATGTGGCGGAGAACACCCACTCGGGAGCCACCACGAGCTCGACCACCCTGGCTGCCGACAGCGTCAAGGGTTACAATCCCTACCTGCACTGGAAGAGCGGCGACCTCACCCTGCTGGCCGAGTACATCGAGACCGACGTCACGACCTCCGGCGTCACCCGTACGCCCAGCGGCTACAATCTCACCGGCATGTTCAAGGCTAGCGAGAAGCTTGAGTTGGTCGCGCGCTACGCCTCCCTCGACACCGATGGACGTGGGGTCAAGGCCAGCGACGGCTTCCGCAACCTGAATACCAGCGGCACCTCCGGATCTACCTACCAGGAGGCAGAAAGCTTCTACCTCGGCGTCAATTACTACTTCAACGGTAACAGCGCCAAGATTCAGGCTGGTTACGAGATGGCGGATTTGAGCGCTGTGAGCGGTGCCACCGCCGACGCCGACATCTTCCGCGTCCAGGTTCAGATTCTCTTCTGATCAAGGAATCGGAAGCTTCCTAGCACCAGGGGCCGTCCGCAAGGACGGCCCCTTTTATTTGAGGGTGCCAAGGATTCTGAGGTCACCAAGGAACTAAGGAGGCCAAGGAAGCCGCCATGCCTCCTGCGATGCGACTAAGCCATCAATCCGGTAAGCCATTAAGCCACTTAACCGCGCCCGGCTCACTCCTTGGCTTTGTCCTTCTCGGCGGCCTCCTTGGCCTTCTCTAGTTCTGTCACCTTTGCGTTGAGCTCAGCAATCGCTGAGGTCGCGGCTTCGACCTCCGCATTGAGTTCGTTGACCCGTGCAGCGGCATCGGTCCTCGCCTTCTCGGTCTCGCCCAGTCGCGCCTTGGTCTCGGCTAACTCGCTCAGCGCTGCAGCCAGGCTAGCCTCCAGCTCGCCCGCGCGCTTGGCAGCGGTCGTGGCAAGCAAGGTCTGGGCGCCGAGTGCATCCCCTCGTGCCTTGGCATCGGCAGTGGCCTCTCTGGCGGCCACCTCGGCCGTGATGGCGCGACGGGTCAGTTCAGTGATGCGTGACTCTGCCATGCGCGCCCTTTCTTCGGCGTCCGCCTCTCCAAACCAAAGGGCGACGGCGGCGGCCCCGAGCAGTACGAGGCCAATCGAGAAGTTACGGGTGCGGACGTCCATGTGCTTATCCTAGTCGAGCCCTGCCTTGAATCCATCCGAAACCTCGAAGCCCCCCAGGGGTCTGTTATATTAGCATGCGACAGTTCTTGCCCGGTTTGATCCTCGCCCTCGGTCTTTCCCTAGGGACCCTCGCTGCACCCCCTCCCCATGTCGTCATCCTCTATGCCGACGACCTCGGCTATGGGGATGTCCAAGCCTACAACCCATCCCGGGGCCTCATTCGCACTCCCCACATGGACCGGCTGGCTGCCCAGGGGATGCGCTTCACCGATGCCCATAGCTCATCCGGGGTCTGCTCTCCCTCGCGCTACACCTTACTGACGGGACGTTATCATTGGCGAAGCCGCCTTCAGACGGGCATCGTGCCCACCTGGGGAAAGCCCCTCATTCCCGAGACTCGGCTGACCCTAGCCCGTCTCGCTGGCGCCCACGGCTATCGCACCGCCGCCATCGGCAAATGGCACCTTGGCTGGGATTGGGGCATCCCAGAGTCCGACCGGAAGTTATTCCCGGGCGGCTACGGGGGGCGCGAACTCCAGGTGACCGACTCCCATCGCCGCGCCTGGTCCGAAGTCTTCTCAAAACCCCTTGGCGGCGGACCCCTCGGCGCCGGCTTCGCCCATTACTTCGGGACCGAAGTGCCCAACTGGCCCCCTTTCTGTTTCATTGAGGACAACCGCACGGTCGGGATTCCCTCAGTTTCACTCCCCGTCGAGTTGCTCCGTAACCACCAAGCGACTGTCCAGGGCCCCGCACTTCCTGGCTGGCGCCTCGAGGCCATCCTGCCCGAGTTGACCCGCCGGGCGGAGGGCTTCATCGCCGAGTCTGCTGCTAAGCCCGGGCCCTTTTTCCTCTACCTGCCCCTGACCAGTCCCCACACCCCTATCTCGGTCAATCCCGAGTGGAAGGGCCGGAGCGGGCTGGGAGACTACGCCGACTTCGTGATGGAGACTGATGCGATGATCGGGCGGGTGCTGGCTGCCCTCGACAAGGCCGGCGTGGCCGACCGCACGCTCGTCCTCCTCACGAGCGACAACGGTTTCGAGGGTGGGCTCGGCGTGGAGGCTTTGGAGGCCAAGGGACATTACCCCAGCGGTCCGCTACGCGGCTATAAGCGCTCGGCCCACGAGGGCGGGCATCGCGTGCCCTTCATCGTCCGCTGGCCCGGTGTTGTCTCCGCCGGCAAGGTCAGTGACCGCCTTGTCCACCAAGCGGACCTCCTCGCGACCCTAGCCGACATCCTTGGGGTGAAACTCCCAGAAGATGCCGGTGAGGACAGCTTCAGCCTCCTACCGCTCCTCCGCGGGGAGGACCACGAGCTACGTGCCCATGCGGTCAGCCACTCCGCAACCGGCGACGCGGCGGTACGCTCGGGTTCGTGGAAGTTGATCCTGCCCCGCTCCAAGACTGGACCGGCCCGACCTCAACTCTACAACCTTGCTGAGGACCTCGCGGAGACCAAGGACCTCGCTGTCGCCAAGCCCGAGAAGCTGGCCGAGCTCATTGCGCTCTACCAAAGGCTGATTGATGAGGGTCGTAGCCGTCCCGGCCCGCGCACGGCTAATGATGTGCCCGTGCTTGGCGACCCCCGTGGCAAGGTAGCCGCTCAGCCCAACCTGTCGCGGTAGTCGGCGTACGTAGCCTTGCGCGAGACGAGGAAGGAGCCGTTATCCGGCTCGAAAGAGGCGATAGCGGGCAGGGGAATACCGTTGAAGGTCGTGCTCTTGACGAAGGTGTAGTGCGACATATCGAGGAACGACAAGCGCTGGCCGATGCGCAGGGGCTGGTCGAAGCTGTAGTCACCGATGACATCTCCCGCTAGGCAGGTGGTGCTGCCGAGCCGGTAGGTGTGCGGCTTCTCTCCGGGCATCCCGGCCCCAGCAATCTCCGCTCGGTAGGGCATCTCCAGCGTATCGGGCATATGGCAGGTCGCGGAGACATCGAGGATGGCGATCTCCATGCCATTGCGAACGATGTCGACCACCGTGGCGCTGAGCAGGCCGGTACCGATGGCGATGGCCTCGCCAGGCTCGAGGTAAACCTGCAGGTGTCCGCCATGGCGCGCGCGGAAGTCCTGGATGACGCGCACCAGCCGATCGAGATCGTAGCCTGGCTTGGTGATGTGGTGCCCGCCGCCGAAGTTCACCCAGCGCATGCGGGGTAGGAGGTCGCCGAAGCGTGCCTCGAAGGCCGCGACTGTCCGCTCCAGCACATCCGGTCCCTGCTGGCACATGGTGTGGAAGTGCAATCCCTCCAGCCCTTCGAGCTCAGAGAGGTCGCCGAGTTCGGAGCGCGGGGTGCCTAGGCGAGAGCCTAGTGCGCAGGGGTTGTAGAGCTCGACCTCGACCTCGGCGTGCTCGGGGTTTACCCGGAGGCCGCAGGAGACCTTGCGCGGGGCAGCCCGCACGCGGTCGCGAAAGCGGCGCCATTGTCCGGGCGAGTTGAAGGAGAGGTGGTGAGCGTGAGGGAGGAGGAGTTCGAGTTCCTCGTCCTTGAAGGCAGGGGAGTAGGCGTGGATCTCTCCCTTGAAGAACTCACGTCCGAGGAGGGCCTCATGCAGGCCGCTCGCAGTGGTGCCAGCGAGGTGCTGGCGGATGAGGGGCGCCTCGCTGGTCTGGGCGAAACCCTTTAGTGCGAGGAGGACTTTGGCGCCGGAGCGTGACTGCACCTCCGAGAGGATGCGGAGGTTCTCGCGGAGCAGGCCGCGGTGTAGGACATGGACAGGGCTGGGAAGTGCGCTGAGGTCGACCCTGGCGAAGGCCTCAGCGACCCGGGAGGAGAGGGGGTCCACGTCAGACGGGGAGCTCCTTGACGTGCCAGGGCAGGCCGCGCTTGGACAGCTCGGCCATGAAGGGGTCAGGGTCCATCTCTTCCATATTCCAAACGCCGGGACGCTTCCAGAGGCCGGAGGCCACCATCATCCCTCCGATGGCGGCAGGCACGCCCGTGGTGTAACTGATGGCCTGTGACTTTACCTCGGCGTAACATTCCTGGTGGTCGCAGACGTTGTAGATGAAAACCTTGCGGGGCTTGCCGTCCTTGATGCCCGTGATCTCGCAGCCGATGCAGGTCTTGCCCTTGGTGCGGGGCCCGAGCGAGGCCGGGTCAGGGAGCAGCGCCTTGAGGAACTGGATGGGGACAATCTTGTGGCCCTGGAAGTCGATCGGGTCGATGCGGGTCATGCCGACGTTCTCGAGCACCCGGAGGTGGGTCAGGTAGCGCTCCGAGAAGGTCATGAAGAAGCGGATGCGCTTAAGGCCCTTGATGTTGAGGGCGAGTGACTCGAGCTCCTCGTGGTAGAGGAGGTAGCTATCCTTCGGCCCGACCACCGGGTAGTCGTAGACCTGCTTGACCGAGAGGGGGTCGGTCTCCTTCCACTCGCCGTTCTCCCAGTAACGCCCGCGCTGGGTGATTTCGCGGATGTTGATCTCGGGGTTGAAGTTGGTCGCGAACGGGTAGCCGTGTTCGCCGGCATTGGCATCGAGGATGTCAATCGTCTCAATGCTATCGAAGAGGTGCTTCTGAGCGTAGGCGCAGAAGACATTGGTCACTCCGGGGTCGAAGCCCGAGCCGAGGAGCGCGGTGAGCCCGGCCTTGGTGAAGCGCTCGCGGTATGCCCACTGCCAGGAGTACTCGAACTTGGCGTGATTGGGGGGCTCGTAATTCGCGGTGTCGACGTAGTGCACTCCTGCATGGAGGCAGGCGTCCATCAAGGGGAGGTCCTGGTAGGGCAGGGCGACGTTGATCAGGAGGTCTGGCTTGAACGATTGGAGCAAGGCGACCGTAGCCTGCACATTGTCGGCATCGACCGCGGCGGTCGCGATGGTCCGACCGGTGGCGGCCTTGACGTCCGCCGCAATGGCCTTGCACTTGTTCTCGTTGCGCGAGGCGAGGAGGATCTCGGAGAAGTGCTCGGGGGCTTGTGCGCACTTGTGGGCGACCACGTTGCCGACGCCGCCGGCGCCGATGATGAGGACTTTCTTGCTCATGGGACTTGTTTTCTGTTCATCCGCCGGGGCGGGGGAAGGGAAAAAGGTCCCCCGTCTCGGTGAAACCGGGCCAAGGCTCCTTTTGGCTGGCGGGATGGACGGGACTCGAACCCGCGACCTCCTACGTGACAGGCAGGCGCTCTAACCAACTGAGCTACCACCCCGGACAGCCAAAAGGAAGGTCAGAAAGAGCCCCCCCGGGTGGGCTGTCAAACGGAAAGAGCAGCCTAGACCTTAACCGCGGACCTGGCCTTCGCCAACGACCTCGAATTTCCACGTGGTCAGCTCGCGGATGCCCATCGGGCCACGGGCATGGAGGCGATCGGTGCTGATACCAACCTCAGCCCCAAAGCCGAATTCCCCCCCATCGGTGAAGCGGGTGCTCGCGTTCCAGTAGACGCAGGCGCTGTCGACTTGGGCGAGGAAGGCGCGGGCCACCTCGGCATCTCGGGTAAGGATAGCGTCGGAGTGTCCAGAGCCATGGGCGGCGATGTGGGCCACGGCTTCGTCGAAGCCCCCGACGACCCGGACGTTGAGAACCAAGGCGAGGTGCTCGGTTTTGAAGTCAGCCTCGGTGGCCGGAAGTGATCCCGCGAGGAGAGGGAGGGACTGGGAGCATGCCCTCAGTTCGACCCCGAGTCGACCGAGCCCAGTGGCGAGTCGCGGGAGGAACTGGGCTGCCACCGCCGCATCAACCAGCACGGTCTCGACGGCGTTACAGGCACTGGGGCGACGGCACTTTGCGTCCGTTACGATGGCGAGGGCCTGCTCGAGGTCGGCGCCGGCATGGACATAGATATGGCAGATACCCGCATCATGCTTGATCACTGGGACCCTGGCGGAGTCGGTCACCGCGGCGATGAGGCCGGGTCCCCCGCGGGGCACGATGACATCGACGATGCCCCGGAGTGAGCCGAGCGCTGCGACCGCCTCGCGGTCGGTGAAGGGAAGGAGGGTGGCGGCCTCAGGAGGAAGGCCGACCGAGGCCAGTCCGCGGGCGAAGGCCCGGGCGAGCGCGAGGTTGGTGCGGATGGCTTCGCTACCTCCGCGCAGGATGCACGCGTTGCCCGACTTCAGGCAGAGGGCGGCGGCGTCGACGGTGACATTGGGCCGGGATTCGAAGATGATGGCCACGAGCCCGATGGGCACCCGGCGCTTGGTGATGCGCAGGCCGTTGGGACGGGTCCAAGACTCGATGACCTCCCCGACCGGATCAGGCAGGGCGGCGACCTCCTCGCAGGCCTTAGCAATGGCACCGAGTCGGGCCGGATCCAGGCGAAGCCGGTCCAGCATGGCCTCGGAAAGTCCCCTCGCGGCAGCCGCCGCAAGGTCTTCGGCGTTGGCTGCGAGGATCTCCACCTCGCTGTCCCGTAGAAAAGACGCTGCGCGAAGGAGCGCCTCGGCGCGCTTGCCGGCGTCGGCGAGCGCGAGCGCACGCGCGGCCTGGCGGGCGGAGGAGGCAAGGGCGGTGACCCGCTGGAGCAAGTCGCTCATCGCAGAGTGAAGCGTGTGCCGAGAGGCTTGCCCGCGGCGAGGTCGGTTAGCACCCGCTGACGTCGTCCATCGGCAATCTGGGTCTCGACTTTGCCCGCGGCGGCGATTTCTGCGGCGAGGAGTTTGGTGACCATCCCTCCGACATTCCTCTCGGAGCCTGCTCCGCCAGCGAGCTTGCGGATCCGGTCATCGATGCGCCGGACCAAGGGGATCAACTCGCCAGTGCCATCAGCACAGGTCATCAGGCCCGGTATGCCCGAAAGGATGATCAGCCGGTTGGCCCCGGCTAGGACGGCCACGTGGGCGGAGAGGCGGTCGTTGTCGCCCACCTTGATCTCCTCGTCAGCGATGGCGTCGTTCTCGTTGAGGATGGGGAGGAAGCGACGGCGGGCGAGGAGGTGGTCGAGGGTTGCGCGGGCATTGCGGCTGCGCGTCCGGCTATCGATGTCCCCGTAAGTCAGTAGCAGCTGCGCGCCAATCAGGCCGCGACGGCGCAGGTGCCGACCGTACTCGGCCATGAGCTCGGGCTGGCCGACGGTGGCGCAGGCTTGGAGCTCGCGGGTCGTACGGGGCCTGGTCTTCAGTCCCATCGCGGTCATCCCGGCGGCAATCGCACCCGAAGTGACGAGGATGACCTCGATGCCCTTGCGCTTGAGGGAGGCGATTTGACCAACCAGGTCGGAGACGCGGGCACGGTCGATGCGCCCGTTAGGTCGGGTGAGCAGACCCGAACCCAGCTTGATGACCCAGCGCTTGCGCATGAGGGAGGAACTTGGCTCCCCAGAGCCCTTTGTCCAGCGTCTGTGGTGTTGCCAGCGAGGCGACCGGGGCGCACCTTGCCCGCATGGCCCATCCTCCCGAGGCGAACGGACCCTCCCGCGACTCGCTCGGCCGTAGGGACATCGCACTCGACGCCGCGCTGCGTCCACCGGGCTTCGCTGACTTCGCTGGCCAGCGCCGTACCGTCGAGCGCCTTCGCGTGATGGTCGGGGCAGCTCGCCGCGAGGCCCGCGCCCTCGATCACATCCTGCTCCACGGCCCTCCGGGTCTTGGTAAGACCTCGCTCGCCCTCATCCTGGGTGCCGAGATGGGTAAGCCCGTTCGAGTCACCTCCGGGCCCGTGGTGGAGAAGGCCGCTGACCTCGCCGGACTCCTCACCTCCCTTCAAGACGGTGAGATCCTCTTCATCGATGAGATCCATCGCATCCCCAAGGTGGTCGAGGAGTTCCTCTACTCGGCGATGGAGGATTTCCGCATCGACATCCTCATCGATCAAGGGCCCAACGCACGAAGCGTCCGTCTCGACCTCCCGCGATTCACTCTCGTCGGCGCCACTACCCGTACCGGCCTCCTCACCGCACCCCTGCGCAGCCGCTTCACTCTCCAGAGTCGCCTCGACTACTACACCCGGGAGGAACTCTCCGGGATCGTCCGGCGCGCAGCCGAATTGCTCCAAGTGCGCCTAGGGGAGGGCGGGGCCGAGGCCATCGCCGCGCGCTGCCGCGGTACTCCGCGCGTCGCCAACAACCTTCTCCGCTTCACGCGCGATTTCGCCCTTGAGCGCTCCAACGGTGTGGCCGACGCCGCTACCGTCGCGGCCGCTCTCGAGTTGCTCGAGATTGATCGCCATGGTCTCGACGAGATGGATCATCGGCTGCTGCGCGCTCTGGCCGAGAAGCACCGCGGTGGACCCGTCGGTATCAGCACCCTCGCGATGGCTGTCTCGGAGGATGCCCAGACCCTCGAGGAGGTGCACGAGCCCTTCCTTATCCAGGAGGGTTACCTCGCGCGGACCCCGCAGGGTCGCGTCCTTACCGACCGTGGTTGGCAAGCGTCGGGTATGCCGCGTCCAGTACAGCCTGGCGATCTCGGCGTCTGAGGCTTCAGTCCTCGCCCATACCGGAGGGAAGCTCCGAGGCAGGTAGGCGAACGATGTCCGCGCCGAGCTCGGCAAGACGGCGCTCGAAGGCGACATACCCGCGGTCGAGATGGTAGAGACGTTGCACCCAAGTCTCGCCGCTTGCTGCTAACCCGGCGAGGATGAGCGCCGCCGAGGCACGCAGGTCGGAGGCCATCACAGGCGCCCCAGAGAGCGGTCGCCCGCCCTTGATAATGGCGGTGGCTCCCTCGAGATCGATTTCTGCGCCCATCCGCTGGAGCTCGGGGACATGCATGAAGCGCGCCGGGTAGACGCGCTCCGTCACAGTGGTCAAGCCGTCGACGGTCAACTGGAGCGCGAGGATCTGCGCCTGCAAGTCGGTCGGGAAACCAGGGAAGGGCTGGGTGGTCACCTCGATGGGCCGGGTGGGACGACCCCGTGCGCGGATGCCGTCGGGCCCGGTCTCGATGCGCACGCCGGCAGCATCGAGCTTGTCGAGGAAGGCCCCGAGGTGCTGTTCCTCGACGCCTCGGACAAATACATCGCCATCGGTGATCGCCCCGGCAACGAGGAAGGTGCCCGCCTCGATACGGTCACCGATGATGGTGTGTTCGCAGCCATGGAGAGCGTCGACGCCCTCGACTATCAGGCAGGGGCTGCCGATACCGTCAATGCGCGCACCCATCCGGACCAGCATCTGGCAGAGGTCGGTGACCTCCGGTTCGCAGGCGGCGCTGTCAATTCGGGTGACCCCGGGAGTGAGGACCGCTGCCATCACCAGGTTGGCTGTGCCAAGTACGGTGGATCCCATGCGCCCCCCCAGGAAGACATAGGCCCCGCGCGCAGCGGTGGCGTCGACATGTAGGTAGCCTGCCTCATGGCGAATCTGGCAACCTAACCGGGCAAGGCCCTTCAGATGGAGGTCGATGGGGCGGGGTCCGATGACGCAGCCCCCGGGCAGCGCAATTTCACATCGCTTCAGCCGGCCGACCAGTGCGCCCAGCAGGCAGATGGACGCGCGCATCCGTCGCACGAGGTCGTAGGGTGTGCGATGCCCGATTTTCTCGGCCCGCACCTGCCAGGTGCCAGGCGATACCACCGTTACCTCAGCGCCTTGGTGGCGGAGGATCTCGGCCATGTAGCGCACGTCACTGAGGTCAGGGACGTTGTGCAATGTCACCTTCTCCCGCGTCAGCAGGCAGGCCGCAAGGATGGGCAGGCAGGCGTTCTTGGAGCCTGCTGCGCGCACTTCCCCTTTCAGGGTGCGGCCACCGATGATTCGCGCCACCTCGAGCATGGGAAAAGAAAAGGGGCGCCGAGACGCCCCTTTGACTCAGCCGCGCCGGGGTCCTCCGCGGCGAGGTCCACCTCGGCCGCGTCCGCCGCGATCATCGCGACGGCGTTCGCCGCCGTGGCCGTGGCCACGTCCACCGCGATCATCGCGACGGTTGTCTCCTTGCTGCTCTCCGCGCCCACGAGGTGCGGGCGTGAAGGTGGCCTTGGAGGGAACGCCCCAGAGGTTGGCGAAGAAACGCTTTACCGAGCCCCAAAGGGAGCTGGGGGGCTCGAGGGGAATGACCACGGGCTCAATGTGGAGGCGGGCGCGCTCGGGACGAGGCTCACGGGGGCCACGGTCTTCGCGACGGAAGTCGCCTTCGGGACGAGGCTCGCGGGGTCCGCGGTCTTCGCGACGGAACTCGCCTTCAGGACGAGGTTCACGGGGGCCGCGGTCTTCGCGACGGAAGTCGCCTTCGGGACGAGGCTCACGAGGGCCGCGGTCTTCGCGACGGAACTCGCCCTCGGGACGGGGCTCACGGGGTGCGCGCGGTGTGCGGGGGGCGTCGCCACCGTATCCACCGACATGCTGTCCGGAGAGCTTCTCGGTCAGGTCAGCAGGATTGCTGACCGCGCCAATCGGGGAATTGCCGGTCTCGGTGGTCTTGGGCATTCCCTGGGGGATTCCCTTGCGGCCGAACTGCTTCGGCTTGGGGATTTCGCCGGGCTTGGCGGCGGGGGCGGAATCTCCTCCGATGATGGACATCGGGGGAAGTTCAGCGTGGGAG
>JBFZFD010000140.1:0-4819 GCA_041306485.1 Opitutia bacterium
CCCACACCGTGGGCCTCTGGGGCTCAACCCCGCCCGTCGAAATCACCCTGACCGCCGGCAGGAATATCATCCAGTTCGAGTTCCCCTCCGATAACCGTGGAGTCACCCTCAAGGAACTCACTCTTGCCCGCTAAAGGCGTCATTTGGCAAGGATGGCAGCGATGAAGTCGATTTCCTTGGCGTACTTGGGGTTCGGATGTCCGGGATAGGTTAGGGTGCAGGTCACGCCCAGTTCATCGCAGCGCTTCTTTAAGCCGACCCCGAAGTTGGCGCTGTGGGTCGCGTCCTTCTCCGGCTTGCCCATAGCGGGAGCCGTCCTGAAGAACAAAGCCACGGGCGGATCGTCCTTGCTGACCAGCTCGTAGGGGGAGAATTCCCGAATCCAGGGCAGCAGGCGCTCGCGCTCGGCGAGGAAGGCGTCGAAGTTACCCTTCACCCCGAAGGCGTGCGCACCGTAGCCGATGTTGGGTGTCCATGCCCGCATCTGCGCTGGGTCGAGGGAGGTCTGGGGGCCGACCACCGCCGCGCCCAGCACGCGGGTCGACTCGCGAGCCACGGGGTCTTTGGACTTCGGGTCAGCGAGGTCGTCGTGGAAGGCGATCCAGAGGCTGCTGCAGGCGCCCGCCGAGCTGCCGCTAAGCGCCATGCGCCGCTTGTCCACGCCCCACTCGGTCGCCTTGTGTCGCACGAACTGTACCGCGCGGGCTGCGTCGGTCAGCGGCGCCTTGACCGGCGGCTGGATGTCACCCGCTTCTTGCACGAAGCGGTAGGAGATTGTCGCCACCGAGATGCCTCGGTCGAGGCACTGTTTGACCAGGCTGCCCACCCGGGTGCGGTCGCCGTTGCGCCAGCCGCCTCCATGGATGAAGACCAGTATTGGAGCGGGGCCGTCCGACTTCGCCCTCCAGAAGTCCATCACTTGCTTAGGGTGGCTCCCGTAAGCCACATTCTTGAGTGTCGGCTCCACCACGTAGGGCTGGGGCTTGGTCCAATCCTGGCCGGGCGCTTGCGTGGCGGGCCGCTGCGTCGTCGCCTTGGGAGCGGCGGATGGGGTGGATTGGCCGGGGAGTCCGACGGCGACTAGGGTCGTCAGGGCAAGGAGGAAGGAGCAGGTTTTCATTGGGTTACGAATGGGAGAGGCTGCCAGTGGTCTTGGTTCCCTTCAGCTCGATCAGCGCCTGAGGTGGGCGATGAGGAAGGCGACCTCATTGCCATGCCGGTTACCAATCGAACCCGGATAGACGAGGTCGCAGGAGTGGCCGATCTTGTCGGACTTTTCCTTCAGCCCCGCCCCGAAGTTCGCGCTGTGCGTAGCGTCCTTGGCCGGCTTCCCAAGGTCGGGAGCCGACGGATAGAAAAGCCCCACTGGAGGATCGTCCTTGCTCACCAGTTCGTAAGGCGAGTACTCGCGGATCCAACTCGAGATTCGAGAACGCGAGTTCAGGAAGGCATCAAACGAACCCCCGATTCCGAAGGCGTGGCCGCCGTAGGAGATATTAGGAATCCACTCCCGCATTTGCCGCGGGTCGAGGGAGGTCTGGGGCTGCTGCACCGCGGCGCACCAGAGCCGGGTCGACTCGCGCGCCACGGGGTCGTTGGAGCGCGGCTTGGCCATGTCGTCTTGAAACGCCAGCCAGAGGCTGGTGCAACCGCCCGCCGAGCCTCCACTCGCGCCCGCCCGTGCCTTGTCCAGGTTCCACTCCGACGATTTGCTCCGGACAAACTGCAGCGCTCGGGCGCAGTCCTCCATCGGGGCCTGTACGGGCGGCGAGATTCTCCCCGCGTCGCTGGTCAGGCGGTAGGAGACCGATACCACCGAGATACCCGCGTCGAGGATCGGCCGGAGGTGTCGGTTGACCTCAGAGGGGCTGCCGCCGGTCCAGCCCCCTCCGTGGATGTAGAAAAGGAAGGGTGTCGGCTTGTCCGATTTCGCCTTCCAGAAATGCAGCACCTGCCGGGGGTGTTTACCATAGGGCACATTCGTCTCCGTCGGCGGCACCGAGAAGCTGGGCTTGGCCGAGGCGGACTGGGCCGGCAGCACGGCGGGGAGCACAAAGGCCAGCAGGGCAAGGGGTTTCATGGGTACCTGATGGGGTGGGTTTGAGGATGACCGCCCAGCGGCCCTTCTAAAGCAAAACTTCAGCACGGAAAACTGACTATAACTGTTTGAGCAGGACGCCTAATCTCCCAGCATGCTCGGCTTTCCCCTCCATGTCAGTTGTCCTTGAGCAAGTTGAAGCCCGCCTCGTTGAAATGGGTTTCGAGCCCTTTGTCCCCTCTCTGACCTTGGCCCGGCGCATCTTGCGCCGCCGTAAGTCTCTCCGCGAGGGTCTGTTCGTCCACGCCTTGCCGGGAGGTCGGGAATTCTACCTAGGGACTTCGATGGATGTCGGTACGCGGACCTTGCGCGACCTCGCTGATGAGGCGGACGTCGAGAGCACGGCCTTTTTGCAAGGCGACATGACCCTGCTCGCCGACGCTGAGCTCGGCGTCCTTCGCCACCTCCGACAGATGCGCGCCAAGGTCCGCGGCACACTCCTAGAGCCCCCAGGCGAGTGGCGCCTCGACCTCCCCCGCATGCTCCGCTGGCTCAACGACCGCGAGGCCCTCTTCGACTCGCCGCCGCCCCGCCGCACCGCCGCCCAACTTCGAAAGTTCGATGACCGCATGGGTGAGCTTCGGGCACACCCGCGCTTCGACGACCGCCTCCTCGACCTTCTCAGCGCCTACGTCCGCCGCTGCCTCCCCGACCCCGCCCAGACCGAGGGTGTCTTCTGGTCGATGACGTGCCTCACCCAAGCCTACGCCAACGAGCCCGAGTCGCGGACCCTCGCACGCATCTCTGTCCGTCGCCCCGCCGTCCTTACGGTCCTGCCCGTCGACGAGGACAGCCCGACCGAAGAGGCAAAAATTTCGATTCTGCTCGCTCCCGAGGTCCTTGGCGCCGCCGACCTCCGCCGCATCAACGCCACGCCGGGTCTGCGCGCGCCCACCGAGGTCTTCCGCACCGCCGACTTTCCGCACACTCAGGTCACTGTCCACACCTACGCCGACGCCCGACGCCTCCTCCGCATCCCTGGCTTTGTCCGCGCTTGCCGACTCGCCAACCTCCGCCTCATGCGCGCCGGCGATCTCCATCCGCACGTTGCCGCCGCCCACAATCACCGGCTCGTGCAGGCCGCTCTCAGTCGTCTTCCTCTCCGCTGAAGGGTAACGCCAGTTGTGTCGCGGACCTTCTCCGTGCCATTCTTGCCCATGCGAAACAGCCTCCCCTTGTTCCTGGCCGTCCTTTTTCTCGCGGCGTGCGAGGGTCGGTGTCCCTTCCGTCCTGACCCCGTCGAGCCTCCTCCCCCTCCTTCTACGCCGGCCGTCGCACCCGCCCCAGCGCCGCCTACCGAGCCCAAGTCGGAAGCGCCCAGGCCCGTCATGGCGCCAGCTGATATAAAGCCCCAGCCAACGGCCAACACCGAGCCCGATGGACCAGGCGCCGCTGTCATCGCTGGCCTTTCCTTCGCCGCCCTCCTTTTCCTCTGGCTACTCTCAGCCCTCTATCGCCGGTTGAAGTAAAAGTGCGCGCGGGTCGCGCTTCTCATTCCACGATCATCTCCCCGCGCATCAAGATAGCGTGGCCGGGTAGGGTGCACAGATAGGGATAGCGTCCAGGCTGAGTGGGTGCTTGAAAGCGGATGAGGGTAGACTTGCCCGGGTCGACCACGCGGGTGTGTACCAGGACCTCGTCACTCTCCGGCGCGTAGTGGCGTGCGTGGGCGTCGGCCTCGCCCGCTAGCTTGCCGGCGAGGGCCGTGATGCGTTCCGCCGAGCCCGGCTTGGCCAGTAGCCAGTTGTGGGACATTCCGTCGGGGTTCTCGAAGGTAAGCGCGATCCACTCACCGCGCCTCACGCGTAGCTCCTTGGTCTCGAACTGAAGCCCAGTTGCCGCCCGCAGCAGGATCGGCCGCGTCGGTTGATCGCACAACTCGCTCTCCCAAGGAATAGGCCGCGCGGCGATAGTATTACCGGCGGTCGGAGGGGCTTGGTGCGCGTGTGGGGAGGGCCTAAGATCAGCTGCATATCCGGGGAAGGCCGTGAAGTCGGGAGCCAGGCGGTGCGCGGTAAGGAAGAGG
The DNA here is from genome assembly GCA_041306485.1 of Opitutia bacterium. GTDB lineage: Bacteria > Verrucomicrobiota > Verrucomicrobiia > Opitutales > UBA953 > UBA8828. Next base: position 4,125 of record JBFZFD010000140.1, read on the forward strand.
TCAATCGCGCGCGATTCCGATGTCGCAACGCGCAGGTGCACCTGGTTGGCGGGCGTCATGTCGGGGATCTCGAGGAAGATTCCCTTCCCACCCTGGAGCACGTGCGCCGAGCGGATGGGGAGTGAATCGTGACCAGGCGTACCAGGATGGCGCACTGAAAACTCGGGTGAGCCGTAGGCGCCGGTTGGCTCGCGGTAATTCCAGCACTGAGCGAAGTGTGCGGCGGCGCGGCCGGCGGCGGCCGCCTCGAGCGGTAGGTCGAACTCAATACGTACTCCGTTAGCGTGGACGGCATGGGCAACGGGCAGGGGCGTACCCCCAGTGTGGCGGAGCCGGTGCAGGCAACCGTCGTCTGGCGTGTAGCTCTGCCAGCCCGTCAGCCCGGTCACGTAGAGGTGTCCATCCCGCGGGTGGAAGCGCCCCTGCTGCGCGCCTGAGTTCATCCGCCCGCTAAGGCGTGTCGCCGCGCCTTGCCAGACGCCGTCGACCTGCTGGCGCGTTACCAGCCAGGCACTGCCGGTGCCGAAGGAGAAGTGGACGAGGTTGCCCGCCGGCCCCGCGAGGCCGGGCCAGCGGCCCGCGCCGAGGAAGACCTGCCCGGCGCTGGAGTTGTCCTCGCCCCGCGGCATCTGCAGCAAGGGGAGGTCGATCGGCTTGCCGTCGCGCGGCCCGCCGTGGCCGAAGTGGGGGCGGCC
>JBFZFD010000141.1:0-4953 GCA_041306485.1 Opitutia bacterium
CCCTAATCTCGAGGCGATGTCCGCCCCCCCTCTCCTGCGCGTGCGAGACCTCTCCGTGCATTTCCGCTCCGGCGGTACGGAGACCGCGGCTTCTTCGGGTGTCACTTTCGACCTAGCCCCCGGGGAAATCCTCGCGGTGGTCGGTGAATCTGGCTCGGGAAAGTCGGTCTCCTCCTTGGCCCTCACCCGCCTGCTCCCCCCCGAGCCCGCCTGCCGGGTGACCGGGTCTGCCCTGCTGGAGGGTCGCGAGCTCATCGGCCTCTCTGACCAAGACTTGGTTAAGGTCCGGGGCGGGCAGATCGCCTACATCTTCCAGGAGCCGGGGACCTCCATGAACCCGGTCTACACCGTAGGGTTCCAGATTGCTGAAGCCATCCGCACACATCGCCCCACCTTGACCAGTGTCGAGATCGACGCCGAGGTACTTGCCTCACTCGACGCTGTCGGCATCCGCGAGCCAGCCCGCTCCGCTGCCTCCTACCCGCATGAACTTTCCGGCGGCATGCTTCAGCGCGCGATGATCGCCATGGCGCTGGCCTGCCAGCCCAAGCTACTGGTGGCGGACGAACCGACCACGGCGCTCGACGTCACCATCCAGAAGCAGATCATGGAGTTGCTGGCTAGGCTGCGTCGCGAGCGTGGCATGAGCATTCTGCTGATCACGCACAACTTCGGCATCGTCGCCAACATGGCCGACAACGTCCTGGTGATGCACCGCGGTAAAGTGGTTGAGCAGGGTTCGGTCGCACAAGTGATGGCGTCTCCCAGCCACCCCTACACCCGTGGTCTGATCAGTTGCATTCCCCGGCTCGGGCAGCGTCGTCGCCGACTCCCCACCCTGGAAGATAGCCTCCGGGAATCCCCCTCAACCCCATGAGCTCCCCCCATCTGCTCGAGGTCAAAGACCTCCGGGTCCATTATCCTCGCCCAGGGGCAGGCTGGTTCCGTCGACTTGAGCCGGTAAAGGCTGTCGACGGCGTATCTTTCACCGTGCCTCGCGGAAAGACCGTGGGCTTGGTCGGGGAGTCGGGCTCGGGCAAGACCACGACCGGTCGAGCCATCGTCAAGCTGGCGCCGATCACCTCGGGGAGCATCCTCTGGGAAGGGCGCGATATCGGCTCCATGGGCAACCGAGAGTTCCTCCCTTGGCGCAAGAAGATCCAGATGGTCTTCCAAGACCCCTACGGCTCCCTCAATCCGCGGGCCGACATCCTCGCCATCCTCTCCGAGCCACTCGAGATTCACTTCCCCGAGATGAGCCGCACCGACCGAGAGGCTCGCTGCGCAGACCTGTTACGCAAGGTGGGGCTCAGCCCGGAGCAGATGCGGCGGCATCCCCATGAGTTCTCCGGTGGCCAGCGCCAGCGCATCGGCATCGCACGCGCTCTCGCCGTCCAACCCGAATTAATCGTCTGTGATGAGCCTGTCTCCGCGCTCGACGTCTCGGTACAGGCCTCGGTGGTCAACCTCCTGCAGGACCTTCAAGACGAGCTCGGCGTAGCGTACCTCTTTATTGCGCACGACCTCGCCGTAGTTGAGCACATCAGCCATCACATCCTCGTGATGGAGCGTGGTCTGGTGGTTGAGCAAGGCTCACCGGAGGAGATCCTTGGCTCGCCCAAGCATCCCTACACCCGGACCCTGCTCGAGGCCGTCCCCAAGTTCTGATCATGACCGACATTCCCGCCAGCGCGCCCGCCGCCGAAGAGCCAGTCCGCCTGCCGCCCGATATCTTGGGTCTAGGTATCATGGTGCTCGCCATGATGGGCTTCGCCACCTGGGACCAATGGGCAATCTGGAGCACCAAGGAGGATTACACCTTCGGCTACCTCGTGCCCGCCTTCTCCCTTTACGTACTATGGGACCGCTGGCCGATGCTGGAGTCGCTTCTCTCCGGTCGGGCGCCGACAGGTGAAGATTCCCCGGTATGGTTGCGCCGGCTAGCTCTCGCCCTCACCCTGCTCTGCTTAGTGACCTTCGCCCTTGGTGTCGCAGGTCGTGCAGTCTTCGGTACGGGCGTCGTGGTGACGCTCGCGGTGGCCTTTGGCTTGATGGGCACGATGCTCGGCTTCGGTTTTCTCTCCGTCAGTGCACCAGGCGGGGCATCTCCAGCTGGCAAGGCCCGCTGGCAGGCGCTCGGCATCCTCATCTTCCCGGCAGCCATCTGGATTGTCTCTGGCCCCTTCCTTTACATGGTGGATAATCAGGTCAAAGGACCCCTGCTCTCCTTTGTCACGGAGTTCGTAGCAGGAGTGTTACGCGTCAGTGGGCACGAGATCCTCGTGCGCGGTAACATCATCGTCTTTGCCAACGGCCAGCAGGTCGGCATCGCCGACGCCTGCTCTGGTATCCGTTCGCTCTCGGCCTGCGTCTTCGTCGGTGCCTTCCTGGGATCGCTCTGGGTTGAGGGTAGCTACCTGGGCTCGATGATCCGGCGGGCCCTCCTGATCGCCCTTGCCGCCTTGGCTGCCATCGTGCTCAACGTCGCACGCAATACCTACCTCTCTCTCTATGCTGGCGCCAATGGTTCGGCGGCTATCGATCGTGACTTCGCCGGGCTAGAGCCCGGTCAAGAGGGATTCTCCTTCCTTGGGACGGTCCATGACCTAGCTGGAAACGTCGCCATGGCCGGGGCCTTCCTCGTGCTCTTGGCCTGCGTCCCGTTGGTCAATCGGATGGGAAGAGTCCGGGAGTGATGCGCGTATTGCACCTGACCCCCGAGCTCGCCCCCTGGTCGAAATCTGGAGGGCTTGGTGACGCCGCCGCCGCGCTCGCTAAGGCGATTGCGCTCAGGGGCCATGAGGTGCGGGTCCTCTCTCCCCTGCATGGATCGATCCACGGGCGCGCTGAGTTTGCAGTGCACCGCGAACAACTTACGGTGGGCGTTATACCGGCCGACGCATGTCGTATCCGCCGAGCCCCGGGTACCCACGCCTACCTCCCTCTTTTCCTGGAGCACGAGGCCTTCTTCGGTGGCACCGAAATCTACGGACAACCAGCCACCGCAGCCAAGCGCTTCGCATTCCTGACGAGGGCGGGGCTCGACCTTTGCCTCGCCGACGGATGGATCCCGGATGTCATCCACTGCCATGACTGGACGGTCGCCCTCGCTCCCGTCCTGCTCAACACCGTCCTGCGCGACAGCCCCCTCGCCACCGCCGCCACCGTGCTTACCCTGCACAACCTTCAACACCAGGGACTCCACGGAAAGGATATCGCTCCCTACCTAGGCCTGCCCGACTGGGTGCTGACGGAGGACAACCTTGAGTGCCTCGGCGGGGTTAATTATCTCAAAGGGGGTCTCTACCACGCGACCCGCCTGACCACGGTTAGCCCGACCTATGCGCGCGAAATCACGGAGCCCGCTCAGGGTTTCGGCCTCGATCCCGTTATCCGGCACCGACAGCCTGACCTCGAGGGCATCCTCAATGGTGTTGATGCGGACGAATGGAATCCCGCGCGCGACCCGCTCATCCCAGCCCGCTTCTCAGCGACCGATCTCTCTGGTAAGGCAACCTGCAAGGTCGGCCTGCAGGTCGACCTTGGCCTGGAACAGGACCCCGGAGTGCCCTTGGTGGGCGTGGTCGCTCGCCTCTGGGAGCAAAAGGGGCTCGATCTCGCGCTGGAGCCCCTGCGTAACCGTCTGCGGGACGGTCAAATCCAGCTCGCCCTGCTCGGAAGCGGTGACCCTGCACTCGAGCAAGCCTACCTCGCCCTAGCCAAGGCCCATCCCGGCAGGGCAGCGGTTCGAATCGGCTACGACAATCGTCTCGCCCACCGTATTGAGGCAGGTGCGGATTTCTTCCTGATGCCCAGCCGCTTCGAGCCCTGCGGCTTGAACCAGCTCTACTCCATGGCCTATGCCACCCTGCCGATCGTGCGCCGCACCGGCGGGCTCGCTGACACGGTTGAACCCTGGACCCCGGGTGCCCCGAACGCCACTGGCATCGTTTTCGAGCATGCCGATCGAGCCGGGGTTGCCTGGGCCCTTGGCGAGGCCCTTCGGCTCCGGCACGATCACCCTGCCGAGTTTACCGCCATGCGCGTTAGGGCGATGACTCGGGAATTCCCCTGGTCCCGCTCAGCGGAGAGCTACGAGCGATGCTACCTCGAGGCCATCCGTCAGCGACGGCAGGGTTTCGCAAAGGACACGGCTGAGCCGGCAAAACCCAAGCCCCGCCCCCCGGTGGGCTCGGCTAAAAAGCCTGGCAAGTCTGTCGTCAGCCCGAAGGCCAAGGCTTGATTTACCGGCGCAAATTCCCTTCAGATTACCCCCTAGGTTTCTCTCATGTCATCGGATTCCGACCGCTTCCTGCTCCCCCGTCCCTCCGCCCAGCCTAACCCGCTGCAGGATCTCGCATACAAGCTGACGGGTTGTGCCATCACCGTGCTCAATTCCATTGGGCCGGGATTGGAGATAGCGGTTTACCGCAAGGCCTTGCTCCTCGAGCTCAAGAAGCAGGGATTCAAGGTAGAGGCCGAGAGGGAGATCAGCTTCACCCACGAGGGCAAGGTCGTGGGCAAGGCCGAGATTGGCCCGGTGGTCGAGGGGCAGGTCCTGATCGACCTTCGAAGCCACGAGCGCTTCCTCGAGACGGACTTCTCGGAGAACATCGCCTACCTCAAGGCCAGTAAGCTGGGCCTTGCGCTGATGCTCAATTTCAGGTTCGGCAAGCTGCAGTGGAAGAAAATCGCCTTTGACCCGACCCGCTGAGGGTGGTTTTGGCGAGTTTCGGACACCCAGTTGACGAGTAAGGAGCATTTTGTCCTGCTCGAGGACACGTCACAGACTTGGCACGGATGCTGGTAATAGGGAGGTGCAATGAAAAACACCCTGCAAGTCCTCCCCCTCCTCCTCGCCGCCTCTGCCCTCGCGCAGACGGCACCTGCGCCCGCTCCGGCCAAATCGGACTGGACGCAGACTCACAACCTGGCCCTCGCCACGGATTACAT
>JBFZFD010000142.1:0-3675 GCA_041306485.1 Opitutia bacterium
ATCCCGGGCACCGCCCAAGCCCAACTCGTCGCCTGCTGCGGCCTTGGCGTGCGCTTAGTCGCCACACCCCCGCCCACCCGCGCCGATGCCGTCTTCCTCCTGCGCTCAACCCTACCCGGCGGCGGTGTTCCTGTTGACCGATGGACAGATCAAGCGGGCACCATTCTCTGGTCGGCGCATGATCTCGCCCCCGCTCGCCAGCTACTCAGCCGACTCGCCGACTGGCGTGCTCAGCGTTCCGTTAGCCTAGCATAGAGCGGCAGCGCCGCAGCCAGGACAAACAAGCCCACAAATAGCACGCTCATCAGCCCCGAAGTCGCTAGTAGACCCAATTGATTCGCTAGCCTTGTGACAGCCTCACCGCGCCTGAGTTGGAGGAAGCTGGCGAAGAAGAGAATCACGCCTGCCGTCAGCAGCACGATTAATGCCACCCCTGGGTAATTAAAGAAAATCTTAGTCAACCAACCAAGATCTCTCGGGTCTCCCTGGATAGCTGCGATGAGGATAGGCTGGGAGCGGAAGACGAGCATCCCGGCAATGGCTGGTAATCCTGCCGTCATCAGGCAGGCGAGAAGCGAGACCCGTCGGGCATTTCGTTCGTCCATGACTTCTTTCTGCCCGCGCCCCTCCTTGCGGTCAACCTCGACTGCTTCAACCTCGCCTTTCTCTGTCTATCACTCACATTGATACCCACATGGAAGGACATCATTGGCTCTGGGTCGTCTTTATCGCCCTCAACCTCAAGGCCGCCGGGATCTCCCTACTTCATGGCATGGTCACTGGCTACACCAGCGAGGAACTCGACCGCATTCGCCCCACCCATCCCGGTGCGGCCATCGCACTCGAGCGCTGCCGTGATGACAAAGCCAACGTCCTCGCTGCCTTCGACCTCCTCCACACTACCTTCGTCGGTCTCAGTGCCCTCCTCGGTGGTATCCTCCTTGGGTCCAACATCCTCGCCCGTTTCTCTGGCGGCTGGATCACCGTCCTGCTCGCGACCCTCGCCCTCCTCGCCATCTCTCTCGGCCTCTCTTGGGCCTCCGGCATGCTCCCGCGCAAAGTCGGCGCCCACCTCCGCCTCCGCCTCACCCCTATCCTTGTCCCCTCCCTTATCCTCGTTCGCGGCGTTGGCGGCCTACTCCGTCGACTCGGCCGCCTTCACGACGGCCTCGCTCCCCCCGTTGAGCCCGGCACCGACCTCGCTGATGCCGAGATTGGTAGCGTTGCCCGCGCCGCCGCCCGCGCCGGCAAGATTACCCAGGCAGAGAGCAACCTTGTGACGAATGCCGTCCGCCTCGACGACATCCCTGTGTCCCAGGTGCTCACGCCGCGCCCCGTTGTCACCGCCCTCGATGCCGTTCTCACCGTGGCCGATGTGCAACGCCTCTACCCCTCGCTTCCCCATGGGCGTATGCCCGTCTGGGATGGCAACCCTGACCGCATTGTCGGGATTGTTCGCCGTCGCGATATCCTCAAGGCCGCCGGCGAAGATCGCCACGCTATCACCGTAAGGGAGCTCATGGGTAAGCCCCACATCCTTCCCGAGAACGCTTCGCTATCCGAGGCCCTCCATGGCCTCATCCGCGGCCACCAGCAACTTTCCGTCGTCGTCGATGAGTTTGGCGCCTTCTCTGGCGTCGTCACCCTCGAGGATATCTTCGAGTCCCTCATTGGCATGGAGATTTACGAGAAGGACGATCCCCATCCCGACATGCGCGAACTCGCTCGTCAGCGCGGCCTGAAGGGCGGGAAGAAACCTGCCGACGATAAGCCGGCCGTCTGAGAGGATGATCCCGACACCCACCCCCACGCCGGGATTCTGGGTTCATGACCTCGACCCTGTAGCCCTTCGCTTCCCTGAGGGATGGCCCCTCCACGGCATTCACTGGTATGGCCTCGCCTACGCTGGAGCCTTCATCCTCGGAGCTTGGCTCCTCGCACGCTCCCGCCGTCTCGGCCTCTCGCCCCTCCGCGATGCTGCCGATGAATCCACATTGATGACCTTCCTCATGGTAGGCGTCGTCCTCGGAGGACGCCTCGGCCATGTCATTCTCTACGCCCGCGATCAGTTCCTAGCCGACCCCTCAATGATCCTCCGCGTCTGGGAGGGAGGTATGGCCTTCCACGGTGGCGTGCTGGGCGCGCTTCTCGGCCTCGCTTGGTTCTCTCAGCAGCGCGGGCTCTCCGTCCTCTCCGTCGGCGACCTCGTCTGCGCCTGCGCGACACCCGGCCTCCTCCTCGGGCGCCTCGCCAACTTCGTCAACGCTGAGCTAGTGGGACGTCCCACCGACCTCCCTTGGGCCGTCGTCTTCCCTTGGCCCGGTGGCCTCTGGACTCCCCCCGTCCATCCCTCCCAACTCTACGAGGCCTTGCTCGAGGGCGCCTTGCTCGGAGTCTGGATGCTCCTCCGTCAACCCCTGCGACTTCCCCCCGGTCGCCTCGGTGGGGAATTCCTTCTTGGTTACGCCGCCGCCCGATTCCTCTGCGAGTTTGTCCGCTTGCCCGAAGATGGCTTCATCCTCGGCCTCACCGCCGGCCAGTTCTGGTGCCTGCCCATGGCCATCGCAGGGATCTTCCTTATCTTGCGCACACGCTCCCTCCCCCGCCAGCCTTCCCCCCGATGACGCCCGTCCCTCTCCTCGACCTCGGCCCCCAAAACCGCGCGCTCGCCGAGGAGCTCCGTGCCGCCTTCGACCGCGTGCTTGCCTCCAACATGTTCATCCTCGGCCCCGAGATGGATGCCTTCGAGCGCGACTGCGCCGCCGCCCTCGGCTGCCCCCATGCCCTCGGCGTCTCCTCCGGGACCGATGCCCTTCTCCTTGCCCTCATGGCATTGGATATCGGACCTGGCGACGAGGTCCTCCTACCCGCCTTCACTTTCTTCGCGACCGCCGGCTCCGTCGCGCGTCTTGGCGCCACGCCCGTTTGGTGTGATGTCGACCCTCACACCTTCAACCTCGACCTCGCCGATGTCGCCCGCAAGGCCGGCCCTCGCTGCAAGGCCATCATGCCCGTCCACCTCTTCGGGCAATGCATGGACATGCCAGCCGTCCTCGCTCTCGCCCGCGCCGCCCAACTTCGCGTTATCGAAGATGCTGCCCAATCCATGGGCGCACGCTGGCAGGGCCGCCCCTCCATGTCCTTCGGCGATTTCGGCGCCACTAGCTTCTTCCCTTCCAAGAACCTCGGCGGCTTCGGCGACTCCGGCCTCGTCACCACCTCCGATGACTCGCTCGCCGAGCGCGCTCGCATCCTCCGTGTCCATGGCATGAAGCCCAAGTACCATCACCAGCTGCTCGGCGCCAACTTCCGCATGGATCCTCTCCAGGCCGCCCTCCTCCGCGCCAAGCTCCCGCACCTTCCCTCCTACAACTGCGCCCGCGCCGGCAACGCCGGCCATTACCGCCAGCACCTCCTCGGCCTTCCCGGCATCGCCGAGAATCGTCCCGGCGCACCCACCGATGCCAAAGTCCTCCTCCCCGTCGACTTCTCCGGCGAAGGTATCTGGAACCAGTTCACCTTGCGCATCCCCCATGGTCGCCGCGATGCCTTCAAAGCCTTCCTCGCCGAGCGCCAGATCGGCTGCGAGGTCTACTACCCCATCACCCTCGATCGCCAGGAATGCTTCCGCGGCGTCGGTCGCGGCGGCGAGACCTGCACCACCGCCCACCTCCT